>NZ_JAAGOG010000194.1:0-14348 GCF_010747425.1 Nostoc sp. UIC 10630 | reverse complement strand
CTGCCCCTCTGCTCCCCTGCTCCCCTGCCCTTCTACCTCCCTGCGTCACACGCTGCCGTAATTTCATTCGTTCTAAGCGATTGACGATCCTAGTTACAAGTTCTGGCCCGACAATGGGCTTGCTTACAAAGTCATCAGCACCAACGCTAAACACCTGATTTACCATCTCGGCATCGCTATGAACAGTGAGGAATAAGATGGGTAACTCACTCCAGTGTGAATCGTTGCGTACCAATCGACAAAGCTCTATCCCATTGATATAAGGCAATTCCACATCTAAAATCAGCATATCTGGGGCAACTGCTTCTAAAGTTTCCCAAAACTGAAGCGGATTTTCAAGAGCGATCGCTCTGAGCCCCCAAGGGCTAAGTAAGGTTTGCAACAATGCCTGAATTTGCGGATCATCGTCCATAACCAATATTTTAGTTTCTGTATCGGGATGATTTTGCAGCGGTTGCGTCACTGTTTCTAATTGCGGAATTGGTGATACAGATATTGCCTCTGCATCGTTTCCCTCTATTTCTCGACGCAATAAATTTACCCAACTTTGGAGGTTGCCAATCTCAGATTTACTCAAGATTTGGCCAGAACTCAGCAGCAGTTCGATATTGCGGGCCAATTTTGAGCCAAGAGGCAAGCCAAAAGTCCCTAAAGACCCTGCCAAGGTATGGGCTTCTTTGGTTGCAAGGGAGAGTAATTCGGGATTTAAACTATTATTTTGATTTAAAGTTGCGATCGCTTGCTCTAGCACCCTCACCTGCTGCTCCACCCGCCCTTGAAATCGTTGCCAAATTTCTGCAACTGCCATTAGCGCTTGCTGCTGTGATTTGAGATTGGGTACTGGCGATTTTACTCTATCTACTTCCCCTCTGCTCCCCTGCTCCTCTGCTCCCCTGCTCCCCTGCTCCTCTGCTCCCCTGCTCCCTTACTCTCTTTCTTGACAGGAAAATACCAACTCGCAATCTTGTCATTTTCCACGCTGTCCAGAACTTGACCTAGTTCTCCTAGCTGCACTGGTGCGCCGTTCTGATAAGCCACACTTAGGGAGCGATAGCTGGCCGCATCGTTGAGTTGACCGTTTGCTTGGATGGTAGAATTTTGCTGCTTACCGTAAAGTGTCCCCGTAGGCAGATTGACATTTCCATTAGCGATCGCAGTTGCTACTTCATCAATTCCTATGCCTTTGACACTCAGCGCTTCCGGGTCAAGCTGAATTCGTACCGCGTACTTTTGGGAACCAAACACCTGCACTTGTGCTACTCCATCCACCATTGACAGGCGTTGTGCCAGCAATGTTTCAGCGTATTTGTCTACTGTTGAGAGGGGCAGAATAGACGAATTGAGGGAGATGTAAAGGACTGGCTGATCTGCCGGATTTACCTTTCGGTAAGATGGCGGATTAGGCATATTTGTCGGTAACTGTTTTGCTCCCTTAGCGATCGCAGACTGGACATCTTGGGCTGCGCCGTCAATATCCCGATTCAGGTCAAATTGCAGCGTCAGTTGTGTAGTACCCAAAGAACTGGTAGAGTTCATCGAACTCAATCCCGCGATGCTCGAAAACTGCTGCTCTAAAGGAGTTGCGACTGAGGCAGCCATCGTTTCTGGACTAGCTCCGGGCAGATTAGCTGTTACCTGGAGTGTTGGATAATCTACATTGGGTAAGTCGCTAACAGGTAGCTGTTGGTAACTGATCAGCCCAAATATCAAAATGCCAACCATAACCAGAGTTGTCATGATTGGTCGCCGGATAAATAGCTCAGAAATGTTCATCTTAATAATGAGTCATTTGTCATTGGTCATTTGTCATTGTTTTCCATCACCTCTGCCCCTCTGCCTTTCCGCCTCCCTGCTCCCCTGCTCCCCTGCTTCCTACCTCCGGTTTCACTTGGACTGTGGCACCAGGCACTAGGTTGAATTGTCCATCAATAACTACTTGTTCACCCGGTTTCAAGCCTTGCTTAATTACCGTTTCGTTCTCAACGGTGTCGCCGACGGTAATTGTCCGCATTTCTGCTGTTTTATCGGGTTTGATTACATACACAAATTGTCCCTTTTGCCCACTCTGTACCGCCTGAGAAGGAACAGTAATGGCATTTGGTTCTTCGCTCAGTTTGAGGACTACATTAACAAATTGCCCCGGAAACAGGCGATCGTCAGCGTTAGCAAAAGTACCCTTAAGTTGAATTGTGCCTGTTTGGGTATTGACTCCACTATCGACAAAGGTAAGTTCGCCTCGTACTGGCCGCCCTGCATCTTTAGGAGGTAAAGCATCGACTTCTAACTTGCCGTTATTAGCACTATATTTTTTGATATCTGGCAGCAATCGCTGGGCAATGGAAAAGTTGACGTAAATCGGGTGAATTTGACTGATTGTAATGAGCGGATCGGTGGCATTCGCCTCTACCAAGTTGCCTTGATTTAGCTTCAGACTACCCGTGCGTCCAGCAATTGGTGAGTATATGGAAGTATAGGAAAGCTGAACTTTAGCATTATCGATCGCAGCTTCATCTGCTATTACCACCGCCTGAGCATTTTGTACATCTGCTTGGGCTGCTGCGATCGCAGCGTGAGCATTTGCTACTCCCTCTTGATCTGCTTGCACTGTTGCCTGTTGAGCAGCAGCAGTAGTCTGATACTGTTCTGACTGTTCTTTACTGATAGCCCCTTGCTTGAGCAAACTAGCATAACGTTGAGCCTGCACATTTGCATTTGTTGCCTGGGACTTATCCTTTACGACATTCGCTTTTGCCTGGTTCACTTGAGCGATCGCTTTTAGCACATTAGCCTGTGCCTGTTTCACCTGAGCCAAATCTTTAGCCTTGGCAGCATTAGCTTGCATCAGCGCGGCTTGTAGAGGGCGAGAATCAATTTTAAATAACAAGTCTCCTTTCTTAACGTTCTGTCCTTGCTGAAAATAGACTCCAGTCAGTTGCCCACCAACTTGAGATTTGACAGATACCGTAGAATATGCTTCAACTGTCCCCGTAGCCGATAACTGTACTGGAATAGTTTTTTGAGTCGCAATGGCAACCACCACTGGCACGGCTCGCTTTTTTCCTGCTTCTTTTCCACTTGATTGGGCTTCGGAAGCATTACAGGCAGCACACAAGTAAGTTAGACCTAATATAAGTAGTGAAAATCGTCCTCTTTGAATAACGTTATAAAAGCTAGGAATAGTTTGAGCAGCCAAGGACGGAGGCTTTATCGTCTGAATAGAAACTAAACGGCGCATATTAACAATTTGGGGAAAGGGGAAGCACATACACGTACTAGCTTGTCGTTAGACATCGCATTTTTTTTGCAAAATGGTTGGTTGCGATTAATTCTAATTAGATAAGCAGAATGTTAGTCAAGCTAAACATTAGTGTACTAATAATTGCTGTTTTAGCCTACCCCTTTTGGAAAGAAATTGTTGTTAAACTTGTGTGACTTTTTTGTGACTTTATTTATATCAGAACTTACGCAAAATATTTATCAAATTCTCATTCCTTTGCACCTTTGCGGTAGCCTGCGGCAAGCGGCTGACGCTCCTTCTCTGCGAGACGCTACGCGAACGTCGCTACCGCTTCGCTAATGCCTCTAAGTTATTCCCTAACTTGTGCGTAACTAAGCAACAAACTTATTTTACGAAGGCGATTGCAGTTTGTCATTCAGCCAAAATAAATATTTGGAATTAGACATTTAAGCGATGCCTACGGCGGTAAACTACGCCCTCAAATGAGATTCAAGCAGCACAAAAAATCGGGGCAGGTGATAAACCCGCCCCGATATTTGATATATTGCGCCCAACGGCTGTTGCTACAGGCTTTAAACTATGAACTAAACGCACCATATCTTCTAAAGAGAGTGCTTGACGGGCATCAGAAACAGATTTTTCTGGTTCTGGGTGACATTCAATAATTAATCCATCTGCACCGCAAGCGATCGCAGCCCTAGCCACAGGTGCTACCAGTTCCCGTTTACCAACAGCATGGGAAGGATCTACAATCACAGGCAGGTGAGTTATTTGCTTGAGTGCTGCTACTGCCCCTAAATCTAGGACATTGCGGGTGTAATCATCGAAGCTGCGGATACCGCGTTCGCACAACACCACATCAGGATTCCCGTGGCTAAGAATATATTCAGCAGCCATGACGAATTCTTCAATAGTCGCTGCTAAACCACGTTTGAGGAGTATTGGTTTACCAGCTTGTCCCAAAGCTTTGAGCAAGTCGAAGTTTTGCATATTGCGGCTACCAACTTGAAGCATATCAGCGTGGGCGGCGACTACTTCAATTTGGGAAATTGACATCACCTCAGTGACAACTGGCATATTGTAATGCGATCGCACCCTTGCCAAAATCCTCAATCCTTCCTCACCCATACCCTGGAAAGCGTAGGGAGATGTGCGAGGTTTGTAGACACCGCCACGCAACCCCTGTATCGATGCAGTAGATAGCTTTTGGGCGACAATCTCCATTTGCTCTAAGCTTTCAACGGTACAGGGCCCGCCGATAATTACCAGTTCTTCGCCTCCGAAAGCGACTTTTTCTGAAATTTTAACGATTGTCTGGTGATTCGGATGAGATTGTGCGGCAAGTTTAGCATTAATCATGGTTTTATTCTCCTGAAAAGTTATGGATTAAGTATTAGGTATTAGTCCCCAGTGATAATAAAAAAGCCCGGAACCTATGAAGAGTTCCGGGCGCGTTCTGATTCATCGACATGACGCTACTTACCCGGAATTTATTCTGGGCCAAAAGTAAAAGCCATAAAACCAGCTACTTAAATAAGTCATGACGATGAAATTCTCCTTAAAACAACAAAAACCGCAGAGTTTGCTCTGCGGTTCACCGGGCGGTTTCCATTAGGAAACTACATTCACTCCCGGTGAACCACCTTAAACCAAAAATAAAAGTAGGAACTTGTTTTAAGCATTTGTGGGGCTTTTGCTGGAAAATTTAATAAATATACCTATTTAAGCTAACATTAACAGGAAGAATAGGCGGTGTCAAGACCCCAATAAACCACAAAAAAGCGATAGACTCAGTACAACCGTAGGAGTAAAGACTCGCATTCTAGGGAAATAACCTGCCTTAAGCCGCTTTACATCTATATCAATTGCCCCTAAGACAGATGTAGTTTTTCAAATAATCTATATTTGGTCTTTCCTGTGAATGCGTAACTCCTAAAAACATATACACCAGTTTGCTTTTTAAATGGGGTACAAAATAAAGGACTCAAAACCAGATACAAAGAGTTTCTATCTCCTCCCCCCCTGTCCTCTGCCTCCTGCCCTCTGCCGCCTGCCTCCTGCCTCCAAACCCGTAGCTTTGTACTTCATGCAAAAGAAAACATCTGTAATTCTCCTGACTTATCAGTTCACCTTGCGAAAGCTGATTGCAGACAATTGACGATCGCCATACATTATTCTGACCCAAGCTCTCATTGACCAGATTAACTTTTTAGGATCATCAGTTTCATTATGCCCAGTTCCAAAATCTTAGCCCAATCTTTCGACTATTATGGAGTTTACCCCTGCCCAGTCTGTCGAATAGGTAAGATTTCTCACATGCCATTGATGGAAGCTATGGCTTGTGACTTTTGTCAAGAGATTTTTACAGTCAACTTAGAAATACAGCAAATCAAGATGCCTTCTAGACAACCACCATTAACTTGGCGTTGGAATGGGTTTAGTTGGACAGAAGGCCAGTTAGAAGGAGTGGAGTTAGGTTGGGGTTATGGATTAGCGGCAGCAGTTTTTGTAATTCTTCCCACTACTTTAATTGGCATAGTAGCTTACTATTTTCCTGCTGACCTCAAGGAACCCATTACTTGGACACCATATATTTGGACAGTATTGACCTTCTTATCACATTTATCAATTATTGTTTGGATTGTTATTGAAATTTATCAAATTCCAGTTGCAGCATATTTGAGAGCGATCGCTCGATGGAGAAATCGGGAGATGGAGAGATGAGGAAGCAGGGGAGTGGCAAAAGATGCAGCGAATACATGGCTCCATCACTCATAATTAAGTTGATTGTCCACCAAAATATCGTATGAGCGATCTGGAGCGGTACTATAGAATTTTGGAATTAGAGCCTGGGGCAACACTTGAAGAAGTGAACCAGGCTTACAAAGATTTAGTCTTTGTTTGGCATCCCGATCGCATTCCCAAAGAAAATCTCCGTTTACAGCAGAAAGCACAAGACAAGCTGAAAGCCATAAATGAAGCTCGTGAAAAATTGCGCTCTTTAAAAACCAAACATCAAACCATATCTAATTCACCTTCACCTTCACCTTCACCGTCATATCAACAGCAAACATCACCTCAAAAAACCCAGCCACCACCGAAGCAAAACTCAGACTTGAGTGGCAAAGACTACAGTCGGGCAAATTTGAGCAACAAAGACTTATCTGGCAGAAATCTAAGTTATGCAAACTTGAGTGGTGCTAATCTCAGCGACACTTTTATGCACAAAGTCAACCTCAGAGGGGCGAATTTATCTGAAGCAAATTTATTTCGGGCAAACCTCCTTTTAGCGGATCTTAGGGAAGCGAATTTACGTGGCGCTAATTTAATTGGTGCGGATCTCAGTGGAACCGACTTACGAGGAGCCGACTTAACAGGAGCGCGGATTCGTTCTGGTGAGCGCCTTTTGGTTAAATTAATTGGTGCTAACTTAGCTGGGGCAATTATGCCTGATGGGGAAATTTATCAATAACCGAGGTTGCACTACGATACAGAGTCAGGTAGCACAGGTGTGCTACCCAATTTTTTTGAGTATAAGTACCAATACAGTTCAGATAAGCCCAAAACACTTGTAGAGACGGCGATTTATCGCGTCTCAAAAACCCAAAATTTTTGCCAGTAGCCCTTACCTAAGCGTATGAGTAGAAGTACTTAAGTTGACGCGCGTAAGTAATGCTGTGTCCTTGCTTTGCGGTTAAATCATTAATTGCGATCGCCTAGTCAATTTTACGGGAACACAATATAAAATCTTTAGTCATTAAGCAAGTACAGATTAAATATCCAAGGCTTAACTAAGAAGTTAAAAGTCAAAAATTAGAATTAATTAGAGAAAAATATCGCTAATTGTAGACTGCTAAATATTTTATTTAGTGAGGTAAGGTGTTGATTTTTATTCAGCAGTTATACATTAATTACGTATTTACTCTAAATTAGAACACTGAATTTAATTTAGATACTTCTATAAGTAATTCAGTTTAACTCTAGTTACCTAAATTTCAATATGCAGATGTAGCTTCGGTAAGTTAAACAGCTAACTTTTCGATAGTTTTGAGATGTCTATTATGGCTTTAACAGTCTATATTTCGGCTTCTTTGAGCAGATTGTCTAGTTTGCAAATTTATACTTGCCCTATTAATGCGTTGATTATTTAACCGGAAATAAGTTTGCTTTAGATTCTTTATATATCAAGAGTCTATCAGCTTGTCATAAGTTATACATGGGCTTTGCCTCCCATTTAAATATGGTCGATACTGATTTTTTTAACGATCAGTTTTCCGGAATCAGCCGCAACAAATTTGGAGCTAACACTATCCAAATACTCAAAACAGGTGAGTTATGAATAATCAAAATTTCAAGACAACATCTATCAACTTTATCAAATCTTTTCTAGCTGCGGCTACACTGATAACAGCTTCCGTCGGCCCTGCTTTTGCTAACGACAAAGTGGAAATTGTAGGTGCAGAATATGGTGGTAATGGCTGCCCTGAAGGATCTGCTAGTGTAAGTGTCAGCCCCGATGGTCAAGAGCTAAGTATTCTATTTGATAAGTTTATAGCTGTAGGGAATAAAGCAGAAGAAAGACGCAAAAACTGTAACTTAAGTATTCCGATCAAAGTCCCCCAAGGCTTTCAAATTTCCCTCTACGATGCTGATTATCGGGGCTATGTTGCTCCTAGCACAATTGGCAGACTAAGAGCAGAGTACTTTTTTGCTGGTCAGCGTGGGCCTGTTTTTTCTCGGACATTTAACGGCGAAAGTGATTACAACGTTCGTGATCAATTAGTGACTGTAGCTGATGTTTGGTCACGCTGTGGTGACAGTGTAAATATGCGGGTAAATGCTGCGATGACCGCCAGTGGTCAAGGTATAGCAACTGTTGACTCCTTTGACCTCGCCCACCGAGGGTTGGTTTATCACGTCAAATATCGCCAGTGTCGTTAAGTCTTTTCAAAGCCAAGAGCAACAAACTTTTAACTTTAAAAAAATCTAAGGCTTTGTTGGTTTGAGGAACATGGAACCTAACACTCTGTATCGATGTTAGGTTTTCTTACATCAACCCAACAAGCCATTTTTTGCACTTAAAGCTTGCGTTACGCTCTGCTACGCACCTTAAATTATGGCTGATTTTTCACGTTATGTAGAAAAGTCCACCAAAAACCTAATCCCCTAACCCCCTTTCCGACGCGGGAAGGGGGAAAATTTAAAGTCTCTCTCCTGAAAGGCTACGGTGTACACACATCTTTCTAGAAAACCAAAATCGTCGTAGATCCCCCTAAATCCACGCCAGTTGCTCATGGGGGAAACCCCCTTCTCTACGAGACGCTCCGCGTTCGCGTAGCGTTCCGTTGGCGCAGCCTCTCGTAGAGAAGGAAAGGCGCTAGCCTCTCCCTTTGGGAGAAGACCGCACTGGCTCCCCTTAAGAAGGGGGACTTTGAGAGCTTTTTGCCCCCTTTTTTAAGGGGATTGGGGGGATCAAAAGGCTGTGGCGCAACTCTAGAAGACTTGTGTGTACACCGTAGCTCCTAAAAGGAGAGAGAAATAGAAGTGAGGTTTTCCAGATGCCGTGAAGAGTCAGGAATTTACAACCAACCTGTAAAATTGAATATGATACATCAAGGCTTTTAGGCATTGTGAACTTTTTTATTGGTTGTGCTGTTTGGGCATATAAAGGTTGGGTTGGCGAACTTTACCCCCAAGGTACTCGCACCGCCGATTTTCTCAATCTCTACAGTCGTCGTTTCACCACTGTAGAAGGTAACACCACCTTTTATGCCGTGCCTAACCAACAAACAGTAACCCGTTGGGCTGCCGAAACACCAGCAGGTTTTGAATTTTGTCTAAAATTACCGCGAGATATTACCCATCAAGGGTTGCTACAACCTTATATTCCGGCGGCTTTAAAATTTCTGGAAGGGATGCGCCCTTTAGGTAAGCATCTTGGGCCAATATTTGCCCAGTTACCACCTAGTTATGCACCTGCATTACTTGAAGATTTGACTAGCTTTCTGGAAGCTTGGCCGCGCACAGATGCACCCCTAGCCTTGGAAGTTCGTCATCCCGACTGGTTCAGAGAACCCCATGCTAGTAATTTGACAGCGCTTTTGCAAAAGCTAGGGGTAGGACGGGTACTTTTAGACTCGCGCCCCATTTACACTGGAGATGATGACCCTCAGTTGAAATCAGAACGACGTAAACCCAAATTACCATTGCAATTGAGTGTGACAGCACCTTTTACTCTGATTCGGTTTATTTCCCATCCAAATTTATCAGTGAATCAGCAGTTTATGGAAGAGTGGGTAAAGCAGATTCAGCAATGGTTACAGGCGGGAGTGCGAATTTATTTCTTTGTTCATTGTCCAATAGAAGCGCGATCGCCTAACATAGCTCGTCACTTCCAACAGCTATTAGAACAGAGTGATACACCAGTTCCACCCTTACCTTGGAATAACCTTGAGCATCCCCCCAATCAGCTGAGTTTATGGTCTTGAAAGGCAAGGCGCAAGGATCAAAGGAAATAGTCCCACAGAATGAAATTTATAACTTTTATAATATATCTAATGTTTAGTGATAAAAAAAGAGCGATAATTAGTATTTCAGTACTTTTCTGTTAATGCTTGATATTTCTTTCTTATTGACAAAAACGGCTATTACCGTTTTTGTTAAATGGTGATGAGGGTTTAGGTGATAGATAAATATATCTAAAAAGAAAAGTATTGATTTTTAATATGTAATTTAAGCATTTTTTGAAAGCAGTTACGCCAAAGGAGGTTAAGATGAGTCGTCTTCTTTATGAAAGTTCAGTCTCATACAAAGGATATCTCATCATTCCATTCGTTTTTGGGAAAGTTGATAATTACGAGATTTATTCTTATAAATTACTATCTGAAATTGGTCACAGAAGCCAATTTCATAAAGCAGAAAACCCAGTAGGAATCTATGGAAGTAGCGTTAGTAATATCGTTGACATTGCAAAAGAACATATCGATCAAAACTCAGACTTTGTGAACCAGAGAGATTTTTTTAAGTCTCGCTACATTTACCGTAACCATTTGATTATTATCTTTCAAGAAGGAGACAAATGCTTTTATGACCATTATCCACCAGAGTTATTGAATAATATTGCGGCTCCAAAATTATTCAAATCCGAATACGAATGCTTGAGTTGGATTAAACAAGGACTCGATGGACCACAGGTGCGACAAAGAGCTATTTGAAAAAGACAGAAGTTAGGAGTTAAGAGCAAAGCAAGCTTAATATAGGACTCATATTTGATTTTTGAAAAAATCAGTATAGCTCAAATAGGCTTCTTAACTGTAGCCTATTGCCTGTTGCCTTCCTATCGCGCTTGCGCTGCGCGAACAGAAATCAAATCAGATTGCTATATCTGCTTTTTAAACGAATTTTCTGGAATAGGCTAATGTAGTAATGTAGATTATTTACTGTAGTACATAAGGAGGACGAACTATGACTGAGTTGCTAGCAGTCCGGGTTAATTTGACCATCCCAACCCAACGGACACAAGGCGCAGAGATTCTTGTTCAGTCCTCTTTCCTACAGGAATGACAACTAGAATTTACAGACATTATTGTGCTGGGGGCTTCCCTGCATAGAAATGTCCTCCTCTGTGGAACCTTGTGCAAAACAAGTAGCACACATCGAGGAAACATCAATGAATTTGGATTATTTAGGCTGGAGTGACTTTTTTGCTCGTAGCTTTGAACCCTATCGCTTACAAGGATTTAGTGTTGGTAGGGTTGCCATTGAATACAGAAATACTTACACCCTTTATAGTGAAGAGGGAGAACTTTCAGCAGAAGTTGCAGGCAAATTGCGGCATCGGGCTTCCCAACCACAAGACTTTCCAGCAGTGGGAGATTGGGTTGTTATTAGTGTAAGAGAATCTGAAAGACAAGCCACCATCAACGAGATTTTACCCAGGAAAAGCAAATTCTCCCGCAAGACGGTAGGTAGTAAAACAGAAGAACAAATTGTTGCAGCTAATATTGATACAGTTTTTTTAGTCTCAGGGCTGGATGGCGATTTTAACCCTAGAAGAGTTGAACGTTATCTAATTCTGGCTTGGGAAAGTGGTGCAAATCCAGTAGTGGTGTTAAACAAAGCAGATTTGTGCAACTCTCTAGAAGAATACTTAGCACAAGTAGAAGCAGTTGCTTTGGGTGTACCAATTGTAGTTTTAAGTGCCACCAATCATCAAGGATTAGATGGCTTAAAACCTTACCTGCAAACAGGACAAACAGTTGCTTTGTTGGGGTCTTCTGGTGTTGGTAAATCCACCATCACTAACCAACTACAAGGCACATCTGTGCAAATGGTACAACCACTACGGCGAGGTGATGACCGAGGTAGACACACAACAACTCATCGTGAATTAATTTTGCTCTCTACTGGTGGATTAATTATTGATACGCCAGGAATGCGGGAAATCCAAATTTGGGCAAGTGACGAAGGTTTGCAAGAAACTTTTACAGATATAGAAACCTTGGCCCAAAAATGCCATTTTCGTAATTGTCAGCATAATAACGAACCCGGTTGTGGAGTGCAGCAGGCTTTGGCTGAAGGAGAACTTGATTATTCCAGGTTTCTCAGCTACCAAAAGTTGCAAAAAGAACTCGATTACCTTACCCGCAAACAAGACCAGAGGATGCAACTAGCCGAGAAAGAACGCTGGAAAAAGATTCATAAAGCCATGCGAAATCATCACAAGCGCTAATTGCACAGGTATCAACTTCAGCTAAAACTCTTTTAAAACCTCGTTTCCAGCTAGAGACTGGAAACGAGAAGCAAGAGACAATCTTTAAAAGCTTATTAGCTTTTACCTTAATTGAATCTACTTTCATGACGAATTTTAAAGTGAAAAATAACAAATTGTATTTTTTTATAAAACATTAGTTTTAAATACTTTTATCAAATATCCGAAAGTATCTAACTGTACATATTGACTATGGCAATAATTTAAATAATTGGCAACCTTTGAGCGTGTAACTTATGGCTATTAAAGATTGTAAGGATAATCTTCTATCTAGTAAATAAATAATTTGAGATTCGGCAAATAAATTATTGAGATGTATGTTATGGTTTTTATAGGAATCAAAACGAGTGAAAGCACAAAAAGACTTCAAGATAATTTTGAGGCAAGCTCAAGAAAGTTTTTTTGCTCTGGTAAGTCCACTTCAATTCGCTACATATTGCTGTAACAAAAATCTAAAACTAGATTGAGTAGGATAGTAGCCTTTGTAACAACTTGAAGTCAATCAAAATTTATCTGGGTATGAGCCAATAAGAGTTGGCTAACCTAGCTAGAACATTACCCGCCAAAGGCAATTACTCTTGGAGTCTGGGAAGAAAGACTCTTAGTACAGCCTGACAAATCCATAGAAATACAGAATATTTACAAACTTAGTTTTGTGGGAGCAAACATTTTCAACCGCGAACTAAGTTGAAGCAGTTGATGACTTTTGGAACAAAAACTCTAAGCAGAATGGTGCCATAAACCATACTGTCAAAAGTCACTTAGATATTGTCTAAGCTAAAGTGTTAGAGATTGCCTGTGCAAACATTATAGTATTGCACCTATAGCTACCACTTTTAGGCTGGAATTTATCTTGCTGCATCAATCACGAAACGATAAGCACTATTGAAGTTTTTGGCAATTTGACATCAGCAAAATCAAAGAAGTTGCAGTGACCATTTAGAGTGGATTGCAATTTGGTTGGTTGTGTGGTTCAGGGAATAAATCTGCGTTCGTTTGAATTCCTGCTGCAACCACTCTTGAGGCTTGAGCAACCATTTGGGATTCTGTTACAACAACTGACAATGCTGAAGTCAACGTTTTAAAGACTTCGTTATTAGGAGATAGAGATTTTCTATCACTTGAGCTATCGCTTTGTGGGTAAATATGTTCTGATTTTAGCTGTTTTTGTCGGGGTGCAATGTCTAGTGACAAGTTGCTACACGTTAACGCCAACAGGCTCTACTTCCCTACGTTCCAAGGGTGAATATCTCATATCAAGCTTCCGACCCATCAATTAAATCATTGTAGGAAAACACAACCATGGCTGACGAAAAGATTAGACAAATAGCTTTCTATGGTAAAGGCGGTATTGGTAAATCTACTACCTCTCAAAACACCCTTGCAGCAATGGCTGAAATGGGTCAACGCATTCTAATTGTCGGTTGCGACCCTAAAGCTGACTCTACCCGTTTGATGCTACATAGTAAAGCTCAAACAAGTGTTCTTCAATTAGCTGCTGAAAGAGGCGCTGTAGAAGATATTGAACTCGAAGAAGTAATGCTGACTGGTTTCCGTGATGTACGTTGTGTGGAGTCTGGTGGCCCTGAACCCGGTGTAGGTTGCGCTGGTCGTGGTATCATCACTGCTATCAACTTCCTAGAAGAAAACGGTGCCTACAAAGACGTTGATTTTGTAAGTTACGACGTTTTAGGTGACGTTGTGTGCGGTGGTTTTGCTATGCCTATCCGTGAAGGCAAGGCACAAGAAATCTACATCGTTACCTCTGGTGAAATGATGGCGATGTATGCAGCTAACAACATCGCTCGTGGTGTTCTCAAATATGCTCACACTGGCGGAGTGCGCTTGGGTGGTTTGATTTGTAACAGCCGTAACGTTGACCGAGAAATCGACTTAATCGAAACCTTGGCAAAACGTTTGAACACCCAAATGATTCACTACGTACCTCGTGACAACATTGTTCAACACGCAGAATTGCGTCGGATGACTGTTAACGAGTACGCACCAGATAGCAATCAAAGTAACGAATATCGGACATTGGCTACCAAGATTATCAACAACGACAAGCTTTCTGTCCCCACTCCTATTGAGATGGAAGAGTTAGAAGAGTTGTTGATTGAATTCGGTATCCTCGAAAGCGATGAAAATACCGCAATGCTTGTTGGTAAGACTGCTACTGAAGCACCAGTCAAGTAATACTAATTAAATAATGGTTTAGGGTGGGCTACTTGTCCACCCTTTTCTCATTCGTTTAAATCCCTAATAACTCAAGTTGCGGGTAATAAAATACAAATGAGGATATGGGAAATGTAGGCACAGTAAATAAGCGGTTGTACGAAA
>NZ_JAAGOG010000193.1:0-14353 GCF_010747425.1 Nostoc sp. UIC 10630 | reverse complement strand
ATGTAAGATAATGCAATTGTACGAGATTGCTGTTATAAATACGTTGGCAAGGATCTAAATACATAGACTCTTACAAAGGATTCATTTTTTGGAAATATTATTAAAAATACATAACTTAGAAAATTAAATTATTTTCTCACTGGAAGAAAGTATTCATAAAAAAGGGAGCTAACAGCTCCCTTTTTTATTTGTAGTTTTAAACTTGCAATCTTCTTAAATAGATGCTTTTTTCAATTTGCGTTGTGTGGCAAAGACACCAGCCACACCCAATAGACCAAGCATGACTGATGGTTCTGGAACTGCTGCGGGAGGTATACCTTGGATGGTGATTTCATAGTTACCACTGTGAGACTTGCCATCAGCACCCGGCCCCGAATTGTTGCTTAGTCCGCTTTGTGTAGCAGAAAAGCTGTAACGGAAATCAGTCTTGCCATTGTATGTAACTTTAACAACTTCACTAGCTTGAAATCCATCTTTAAGAAAATTACCAAAACTTCCTAATAGAGGCGCATAGTAATCTTTTAAATTGTAGTGACCCGCTAACCCAATTTTAATATCGCCAGTGGTGTCATTTTGATTAACGTAAGAGATATTAGGATCGCTAGAGCGTTGGAAACCACCAATACCATAAAATGCGTTAAAGGCTTGCTGACGAATAAACGAGCTAGGAGTAAAACTTGGTAGATTTAGTGCCAATTTAATTGCAGATTCATTGCTTGCGAGACCAGCTGCATCATAAAATTGGTTAAACCAAGTATTTGCAAAGTTATTTGCCCCATAGCTTGTACTTAATCCTGACCCAGTACTAAACCAATCTGTTGCTGTCAGACTACTCAAGGTAATACTTTTGTCACCAATTTGTCCTGTCAAAGTGGTATTCTTGCTGAAATCAAAACCAGACTGCTCACTGCTGGCTCGTAACTCTACGTTTCCAGTGGGGTTTGCAGCATTGCCATCTAGGACTTTCTGGACGTTTGTCTGGGTATTTGGCAACAGTATAGTACTGTTAACCGATACATCATATACTAAGTAATCAATGGCTGCTGTTCCACCAATAGTAGCGCCGGTGAGGGTTCCAGCTTGTGCTGGTACAGTAGCGATCGCGCTCACACCAATAGCCATTGAAGCGCCAATTACAAGTTTGTGAAAAGTCATCTTCATTTTTTTCAAGTCTCTGTCAGTTTGGAAATTAAGTTTTAAACTATTGCCGTTTATAGGCTTGGGCTGTCTTGACTACAGGCTTTTGGCAATACGGCAGCTTGAAAACGCCACCTGCATTGTTAGCCAACTTTGGTAGCTGAACGTACAAACCCACTTTAAGAGATAGGAAGACCTGATTGGGTAAAGTTACTTCGGATTATCAATAAAAATATGAAGAATATTTCTAGATTTTTATACGTCTAATTACTTAGGTTTCTCAATATTACTAATATTAAAAATTACAGATAAAATATTTGAAATTCAGTAGAATACGGTTATTCATAGGGCAATAGGGTTCAGATAAGCTTTTTCTCTACCCCTGCCTCAACGGATAAATTTCTTAACTGAACCGTATTGATTTATAGAGGCGCACGGCTGTGCGCCTTTGCTGCGTCTTCTATTCATAGACTTTGCCGCAAAAAATCTTTGGCGTTCAGCTTGAGAAGAAATTTAATAAAGGAACTGGGCAATTCTTTCCACAGCAGTTTCTAATAAAGGTGGCTCATGTACTAAGGCAAAACGGACATACCCTTCCCCAGATTTGCCAAAGCCAGCACCAGGCGAAGCAGCGACACCAGTTTGTTTAACTAGCTGGGTACAAAATTCTATGGAGTTTTGACTCCAAGCTGAGGGCAATTTTGCCCAGATGTACATTGTGGCTTTGGGAGTAGGAACATTCCAGCCAATGGAGTGTAAAGCAGTGATGAAGGCATTACGGCGTTGCTGGAAGATAGCGACAGCAGATTTTACCCCAGCTTGAGGGCCAGTTAGGGCTGCGATCGCACCATTTAAAATTCCCCGATACTGATTAAAATCAACGGCAGCTTTTACCTGGCGTAAGGCGTTAATTAACTCGGCATTACCAATGGCGTAGCCAATGCGGAAGCCGCCCATATTGTAGGACTTGGAAAGGGTGAAAAATTCAATCGAGACGCTTTTCTCTGGATCAGCTTGCAGAATTGAAGGGACTAAGGATTTTGGATTGGGAGAAGAATCTGCCCACTCCCCAGTTTCCTGAAATACTAAATCTACGTAGGGGAAATCGTGAACTAAGGCAAGATTGTGTTGTTGACAGAAGGCGACAGCTTCTTGGAAGAAAGATAAAGGAGCGATCGCTGAGGTGGGATTGTGAGGATAACTTAATACCATCATCCGCGACTGGGCCAAAACTGGGGCGGGAATATCCGCAAACACTGGTAAAAAAGCGTTTTCTGCCCGTAATGGCATCGGGTAGATTTGACCACTGGCTAGGTAGACTCCCCCAGCATGAGAGGGATAACCAGGATCGAGCAACAGGGCAAAATCTCCTGGATTGAGCAATGCTAGAGGTAAATGGGCTGTACCCTCTTGAGAACCAATCAGAGGTAGTACCTCAGTTTGGGGATCTACTTTGATGCCAAATTTTTGTTCGTACCAGTTGGCTGCGGCTTCACGAAACGCAAGAGTACCGTTAAACAACAAATAGCCGTGGGTACTGCGATCGTGGAGAGATTGGGCGATCGCCTCAATGACGTGCGCCTCGACTGGTAAATCAGAAGACCCCAACGACAAATCAATTACTTCTTGTCCAGCGGCCAAAGCAATTGCCTTGGCTCTGTCCATATCAGCAAATACATTAGATTGCAGGGGTTGTAAACGCTTTGCAAATTGCATGTTAGTCATTAGTCATTTGTCATTGGTCATTAGTCATTAGTTATGGACTATTAACTATTGACTAATTACTATTTAAGTGCGTATCTAAGAGTTCGAGTAACTTATCTTTACCGATGACTCCCTCAGTCGAAATTAAAACTTCCTGGCCCTGAAATAGTCTCAGAGCCGGAACACCTTCCACTTGGTACTGCTTAACAGTGAGTGGGTTGGGGTCAATTTCCATTTTCACGACTTTGAGGCGATCGCTATATTTGCTAGCAGCTGAGTTAATCATGGGCGACATCAATTGACAAGGCCCACACCAGGAAGCCCAAAAGTAAACTAATACAGGCTGTTCAGCTTTTAACACTTCTGTTTCAAACTCAGCATCAGTTATGGTGATTACAGCCTTACTCATTGCAGTCTCCATCCGGTGGCGATCAAAGTTGGCACACACAATACTTTATCCCAAAGTAGTCAATAGTCCATAATCAATAATTCATAGTTATTTTGACTGTTAACTATTGACTAATGATATAAAATCCCACAACCAATAGGCGTGGGACTGGCTCAAATAAGTTTTCTGGCAATTTTATAGTTGATCCAATTGCTTGCGTAGGGAATCCAACTCGGCATCAACCACTTCATTAGACTTAGCAGGAGTGGTTTCTTGTTGGGGTGGAAGTTGTGCTTGAGTTACTGGAGTAGCGGGTGGTAGCATTTGCGCTTTCAAAGCTGCCAATTCATCATCAACATCGCTACCACCTTCCAACTGAGCAAATTGGGTTTCTAAATCTGCGCCTGCTAACTCTCCTAATGCCTGGGCCCGGGATTCTTGCATCAAGACTTTTTCTTCCATCCGCTCGAAGGCAGACATTGCACTGCTGGTATTCATCCCACGCACCATGCCTTGGAGTTGCTCTTGGGCTTTGGCAGTTGTGATCCGAGCTTTAAGCATTTCTTTCTTGGTTTTAGCCTCAGAAATTTTGCTTTCCAGCTGGATTAAGTTGCGCTTGAGGGTTTCAACTTGAGTGCTTTGGGTATCTAAACTAGCTTTGAGGGCGGCGCTGGTGTCAGTATAAGTCTTTTTCCGTTCTAGGGCTTGCCGTGCTAAATTCTCATCACCCTTTTGTAGGGCTAGTTGAGCATTGCGTTGCCACTTATTGATTTCATTTTGAGCATCATTGTACTGTTTCTCACTGCGTTTTTGGGCGGCGATCGCTTGGGCTACTCCCTGACGCAGCTGCACCAAGTCTTCCTGCATTTCCAGGATGGCTTGTTCTAGCATTTTTTCGGGGTCTTCGGCTTTGTTAACCAGGTCGTTGAGGTTAGAACTAACTACGCGCTTAATGCGATCGAATAATCCCATAACTTTGTTTTTCCTTGTTTGGTTTACGCTTTTTGCTGGACAGTTAGCTTTTTTACTTTTTAATAGCTACCTATTTCAATGTAATCTTTCCGGTTGGAATCAGTACGTTATAACAACTCTTAATTGTTAAGATATCTCCAAACTGGGGTAATTAGCCGAACTTCAAGAGTCTTGAGTTTTGGGTAACTGCTGTTGGGGAGGCTGTGCCGTATTCTGCTTCTCCTCGGTAAGCAGATTGTTGTGCTGTGTGTTTTCTGCCTGATTTAAAACCTGCACCTTCATCGCGGCTAATTCAGTATCCACATTATTAGTAGATTCCAAGGAAGTAAATTGTGTTTCCAAGTCGTCGCTACCGAGTTGAGCGATCGCTTCTGAATGAGCTTCTATTTGTAAAACTTTTTCTTCCATACGCTCAAAGGCGCTCAGACTGCTGGTAGCAGAAACTCCCCCAAGCATTTCCTGGAGGCGAGAAGAGGCTTCTGCGGAACGGGCGCGAGCAATATACATATCTTTTTTTGTTTTCGCCTCGGAAATTTTTAACTCTAGCGATCGCATATCCTTTTTTAGCCTAGCGACTATATCGTTTTGCTGCTCTATCTGAGAAAAGAGGGCTGTACTGGTTTCTTTATAAGCTTGGCGCTTAGTCAAAGCTTCACGTGCTAGAGGTTCATTGCCTTGTTGTAAGGCCAATTGGGCGCGACGATACCATTCTTCTGTTTGAGAGTTGGCAGCCGCCGCCTGTCGTTGGGTGCGTTTCTGGGTAGCGATCGCTTGTGCTACACCCGAACGCAACTGCACCAGATTTTCCTGCATCTCTAGGACAGTTTGCTCTAAAATCTTTTCTGGATCTTCTGCACCACCGATCAAACTATTGAGATTAGCGCGAATCACCCGCAGAATACGCTTGATTAATTCCATATCGGCTCTCCATTCACGAAACTCAATGCTGAGTAATGAGTGCTGAGTAATGAGTAGAAAAATTTGTAGTAGGGTAGTTATGAAGTGCTGAATACTCAGTAATTTAATTGAGTATAAAATTTTTGTCGTAGTGTCATAAACAAGTCAGATTTTGTATCTACTACTCAGCACGGGCTAAACCTTAGCTATCTGCTAACAGCACTCATAAGTCAGGACTGTTATCTCATGGTATCGTAGATTTTTGCAACTTATGGTTGCTGAACTCGTGCCTTAATTCCCTTTGTCTGTAATAATTGCATCTGTTTTTGTACTTGCTCTTTAGTCTTAAAAGCACCGAGATAAATCAATTCTTTGTTGGGTGATAAATAAGCATCAGGAATTACTTGCCGTGCTGAAGCAAAAGCTGCACCTTTATTATCTATCACGACATGGTAGAACCCATCTGTTGCTGGTTTGATTTCTGCATTAGGCTTTGGTGAGGCTGCGATTTGCTGGAGCGAGGTTTTTGCCGTTGAAATGGGAGGTAAATTTAGGGGAGGCAAGGGTTGTACAGTTGGTACTGGCGCTAAAGCGATCGGATTTGTCGGTTTTAGGGCTGTATTGGGGTTAGACAATGGCGCTTGAGGATTTACAGGGTTTTGGCGAACGGCTGGATTAGGCACTACTGCGACGGTTGGTTGGACTTTAGGTTGTAAGCCAACTAGATCATTAGGATCTCTCACATCAGGAAACTCTTGGGCCGCAAGATTGGGATACATAGATGATGTGCTTGGTGGCTGGATCTGAGGTAGGACATTACTCCCAACTTCTTCAGTATTTCCTGGCGCGGGAGACGAGTTTCCGTTAAACAACTTGCCTAAATTCCATTGAGGCAAGCCTTTGGGATTGAATACTACATAACCCAAGGTAAGACTTGCTAACAATAGCAGCAACATTGAGCCAATACCTAAAGGTGATAGCAGACTGTCACTAGAATTGCTTGTTTTTTGGGTTTCTGGTTGTTCTTCTGTCAGACTTCGCAGTAGTGCTTCACTAGATTCTAAGTAGTCATCTGGGTGCTTAGGGGTGTTATCTGTCTGCAAAAGATTTTCGCTCTTAGTATCTTTAACAATTGCTGGCACGATGCTGCTACTAAAATTGGGCGGTGGCGGTGGAAGTTGAGTTTGTGTTTTAGCAGAATCTTGGGTAGAGGGCACATTGAGATTATTTGGTTCTTCGGTATTTGCCGTAACTGGCGCTCGGTTCACCTCATGATTCACAACTATAGAAGATGCTGGTGGTACGTCAATTTCTGTAACTGGTGCTGGGGTTCCCTGATGATTCACAGGTACAGCAGGCGGCACGTTAGTTTTAATTTCCGTTACTGATGACTGAGTTGTTCCCAATGTTGTAGGAATGGCAGTCAAAGACTGGGTTTGACTGCTCATGTAACTTGCAACTCGGCGTTGGTTTGATGACACTAAACCATTTCGCGTGCGTCGGTATCGAGCTAACTCTTGATCTAGCGGTACTTCTAAACTTGCTAGTGCTGCTGTTAGTGCTGGTTTCAACCCAGGCGTTTTAGACGATTGAGTACCGGAATCGTTTAGGGGGTTTTGAGTCATTGCCTGTGTGCCTCAAACGTAGATTTCTGGAATAACTATAGATATATTTCTGACAATATTAGCGAAAATTATTTAAATAGATAGATTGGGAATTAGAAATGCTTATTCTCCTTGTCTACCCTGCTCCTAACTCCTCACTTAGCACTTTGAATGATGTCGTTGAAATCAATTAATGATATTTTAGGCGTTCTGGAAAAGCAGTCTAAATGGCAGGAGCAACCATTTCAACACTTGCTCAAGTGTTGGGTAAGTGTTGTTGGCCCAGTGGTTGCCGCAAATACTCGACCATTGTCGATTCAACGCGATGTTTTGTCGGTAGCAACTTCTAGTGCTGCTTGGGCGCAAAACCTGACTTTTGGTCGCACGTCTCTGCTTTTAAAGTTGAATAAAATACTGCCAACACCTTTGGTTGATATTCGCTTCTCTACTGCTAGCTGGCAGAATCCATCTGTCGAGAGAAAACAGCAACAAACGGTTTTGCCCCACGAGCATCCCAGTTACCTTGGTGATGAGATTAGCCGCCCTGATGTTACACCCACCAAGGATGTAAATGCTGCTTTTGGGCATTGGACGAAGATTATGCGATCGCGATCGCATGGCTTACCCCTTTGTCCTCAATGTGAATCTCCCACCCCTCCCGGCGAACTTCAGCGCTGGGCAGTCTGTTCTGTCTGTGCTGCTAAACAGTTTTAAAGCGAGTCAGTCTTGACTTGAATTGAACGCAAAATATTTCAGCGATTATTCCTTGAGCAGAATTTATCTTAAAGTAATTTGCTGCCGCCATCTAGAGAAGTTCGTTCTAATTCTTGAGAAAAAAGATGTTTTACAGCTAAAATATACCAAACGTGGTATACAAACCAGACTATTTATTTGAAATTATATGCCTTAAGCCATCCTTAAGGAGGAAGTTAAAAGGCTAAATAAATCAAAAGCTTTAGTTTTAATCTTGATCCCTAATAAGTTTTAGCCAAAATCAATAGGTAATCACTCTCCAGATTATTTATAAATATAACAAGATTATAAAAATATCCTAAAGTTTATTTTTTCGTCGGGATCGCTGAAAGCTATAGAAAATAATGGTTTTTTGGCTTTTTTCCCTCTTTATATATAGAAGCAAAATATAAAGATGAAATTCAGCCGAAAACGGCACTAAAGATGAATCCGAATGAAACCTATTAAATTTTTAGCATCTGCCTGTAAATATTGCCGTCATTACCAGCCAGAAGGTCGCCGTGGTGGAACATGCCAGCAGTTGGGAGCGCCAGTCCAAGCAACTTGGAAGGCTTGCTCCTTGGCGCTCCCACCTTTTGCACCTTCTTGGGAAACCTTGGAAGATGCTTGGACTTTGCCAGATGCAAGGCCAGTTTTAGCTTGTTCTCATTCCCCGGCTTCAGATTTAGATCATGCTGCTCCTGCTCCTGTAGAAGAAATAACTGCCTCTATATATTCTGAAGAGGCCAAGACTGAAGCAGTGTTTATTTAGTTATCCATTATTACTGAACCAATTTTGTAGTTTGCTTAAGATAAGATTTGCTTTTAAGATATTTAGTGCCATAAAAGTTGACATTTGCAAAAATCGCACCTCAATAAAGGGTGCGATTTTTGCAATTTTAAGGTAGCCAAGGAAAAGAGCGAAAATCTGGTGGACGCTTTTCGAGAAAAGCTTGTTTGCCTTCAGACCCTTCTTCTGTCATGTAATAGAGTAAGGTGGCATTGCCAGCGAGTTCTTGTAAACCAGCTTGTCCGTCACAATCAGCATTGAAGGCGGCTTTGAGACATCGAATTGCGATCGGACTTTTTTCTAAAATCTCCTGCGCCCATTGAATACCTTCCGCTTCTAGTTGTTCGACTGGGACGACGCAATTAATTAAGCCCATTTCTAGCGCTTGTTGTGCATCATATTGGCGGCAGAGAAACCAAATTTCTCTAGCTTTTTTTTGTCCCACGATGCGGGCGAGATAGCTGGCTCCAAAACCACCATCGAAACTGCCGACTTTCGGGCCAGTTTGTCCAAAAATGGCGTTATCGGCAGCGATGGTAAGGTCGCAAATCAAGTGTAGAACGTGTCCGCCACCGATCGCATATCCCGCCACTAGAGCAATCACTACTTTCGGCATCGAACGAATCAGGCGTTGTAAGTCCAGCACATTCAAGCGAGGGATACCAGTATCATCCACATAACCCGCATGTCCGCGCACGCTTTGATCGCCACCAGAACAGAAGGCATATTTGCCATCAGTATGTGGCCCATAACCAGTAAATAGGACAACGCCAATGGTAGTATCTTCACGAGCATTGCAGAAGGCGTCATACAGTTCAAAGACTGTTTCAGGACGGAAAGCATTGCGTTTATGGGGACGGTTGATGGTGATTTTTGCAATGCCATCAGTTTTTTGATACAGAATGTCTTCGTAGGTTTTGGCCGTTTGCCAGTTAATTTGCATTGGTATGAAGTGCGCTGTTGTGCTTGAGAATTTTATCGCGGACGTAGGGACATGCGATACCTGCGGTGGGCTACGCCTAGGCTAAATTGTTGTCTCAAGCCTTTACAATCTGGTAATTGTCTGGGTGTTGAGGAATAAAAATGCGACGTGACACCATCTTCTACAAATTATTTAAGCAATTTCCAGGATTGCTGTTTGAATTAGTAGATGAACCACCTTCAGAAGCGGAAAACTACCAGTTTGAATCAGTTGAGGTGAAAGAAACAGCGTTTCGGATTGATGGAGTATTTTTACCTCCAGCTGATGCAGTTTCCAAAACCGTCTTTTTTGCTGAAGTCCAGTTTCAGAAGGACGAAGACTTATATCACCGCTTCTTCAGCGAATTATTTTTGTTTCTCTACCGCAACTCTATCCGTTACGATGACTGGTTTGGGGTAATAATTTTTGCTTCTCGCAGCTTGGAACCTTCTAACTCAACGATTCACCGCGCTTTGTTAGAAAATGGTCAAGTCAGGCGGGTTTATCTAGATGAGTTAGGGGATTTGCGACAACAACCTTTGGGATTGGGTTTGATGTTGCTGACAAATATAACTTCTGAAACAGAAGTAGTGGAAGGGGCGCGGTTTTTATTGGAGCAAGCACAGCAACAATCGGAGCAAGCGATAATTGATTTAATTACAACGATTATTGTTTACAAGTTTTCTAACCTTAGTCGAGAGGAGATTGCAACGATGTTGGGACTGAATTTGGAAGAACCACGGGCTATTCGGGAAGCAAAGGAAGAAGGAGAAAGAACAATCATTTTACGACTATTAAATCGGCGTGCGGGTAATATTCCTGATACGCTTCTGTCTCAAATTCAAGGGTTATCAGTGGAACAGTTGGAAGCTTTAGGTGATGCTTTGTTGGATTTCTCTACTCTTGCTGATTTGGAAGGGTGGTTACAAGGTCAAGTAAGAGGGTAAGTTTCACCCAGATACGTAGAGGAGAGCGATCGCACCCGGTAAAATTCTCATAGCTACAAAACTTTGATGTATGTATTGCTGGAAGACACACGGGTATATCAGGAAGCGCTGGAAGAAAAAGTGCGATCGCTCGTCCTGCGACTGTTAAAAGGACTATTTGGTGAAATTGCTTAAGAAGGTTGTTGGAATTGAGATTGCGATCGCGGATTTGGAAAGGTTGTTACAAACAAGGTTAACTAAAAGGGTAAATCTCACACAGAAAAGGAGAGCGATCACTCATTCTTTTTTTTCAGTTCATCAATTTTATACAAGCAACTGGGTAAACTAAAAATGGAAGTTTTATTAATTTAAAATTCAAAAGTATGGGTATTTTACAAATGTCACTTATGACATTATACAGTGAATTAGAAAATATTTGTCGGCAACAAATATTAGATAGTTATCCTTCAGATTGGTCAGAAGATTACATTACCAGAAAAATAGTTTTTGAATATAGAAAACTATTTCGTGATATTCAAATTAATGGTCTATCTTCATTGACAATCAAGATTAATTCAGCAGCGTATAAGTTTACTGGAAAATCTGAAACTAAATTTGGTGACATAGGGCTTATTGTTAGAATTACGCATCCTGGCAACCGTTATTTTGAGGGAGTTACTTCTCTCGAAGCAAAAATAATACATAAGAATAAGAGAAAGTTTCAAGAGATTAAAGCTAGACAATTGAATATAATTAGCAGCAATGTTCAATATCCTATGCTATTACTATATGATAATAAATCTATCGAAAAGTTTCATGACTATTCATTTTTTCCTTCAACTGCAAAACAAAATCATGCAGTAGTTGTCCCTATTCACATAGTAGAATCAATTATTAGAGACAAAGTTCCAGATTATTTTAGTCAAAATAAAGCCCAAAATAAGTTACCCATAGAGGCAAATAGTAGTATATATCAATTTTCTATTCCATTGGCTTACCAAATATTATTTAGATACTTTCGAGGATTAGACTTAGATTTTAACCAACATTTAATCCAGCGTATAAAAGGTTATGAATTTGAGGATTTACTTGATATACAAAACAGAACATTGCCTCAATATCTGTTGCTGGTATCAGTAAGCTACGGAGATTTTGATAGTAATATAGAGTTTGATATTAATAGAGAGATTTTTAGGGAAATAACCTCTTCAGAACCAGAAGAATTCTAATTTTAAGGTTATTCACACCACAATAATTTTACCTAATCACCATATTTTATGTACCGTGATTAAGCCAACTTTAATAGAATGGTTTATATTATAACATCTGCGGCAAACTTTATTAAATTCTCTTGTCGCCACTTGGCATCTGCTTTACGATTTGTCCGCAACTCTAAAACCCGTATCCCTTTAGTTGGTAATGGGTTTAATCTTTGCTGCAACTGCTGCCAAGAAGTAATCAATTCATGCTGCACATTATAAGTAGCACACAACTGAGCAAAATCAATATCCTGGGGAGTGCCAAAAAATTCTTCAAATGGTGGATCAAATTTGGCAATGGGTAACATTTCAAAAATCCCACCGCCATTATTGTTGATTAACACAATCGTGAGATGTCCGACAAACTTATTGCGGATTAAAAACCCATTGGTGTCATGCAACAGAGCTAAATCTCCCGTTAACATCACACTACTTTGCTGGCGATGGGCGATTCCTAAAGCTGTGGATAATGTGCCATCGATGCCATTTGCACCTCGGTTAAAGTGCGATCGCACTCCTAAATTATTCGGTTTCCAGAAATATTCCACATCCCGCACAGGCATACTATTGGCAATAAATAAAGGCGTTCCTGGCGGTAAAATCTGAGAAATTAACCACGCTGCTTTACTCTCAATGATTTCATCTATTTTCCCCATCGTCTGATCAACAACTAATCTGACCTTCGCTTCCGCATCACACCATTGCTTTCCATAGTCTGAACAGAAAGATAAATTTATCTCCTCTACTTTTATATCTTCTACAGATATCCGTAAATGCGTTGTCCTCCCGTGCAAAGGGTCGAGGTTTTGATCGCTCTTGTCAATTACCCAACGTCGTGGTTGCGTTGCATCTATCCAGGTACGCAGTTCTTTACTCGTAGGCATTTCACCCACCTGAATCACCATTTCGGGCGCTAGCTGCTTTGCTAGTTGCTGATTTCGCAAAATCAGGTCATAAGTGGAAATCAAATAAGGGTTGAGTTCGGCATAATTTCTCACTGGAGAAAGCCCCTCAGCTAGCACGGGCCATTTGAGAGTTTGGGAAAGTTGCGCGATCGCTCTACAATACTCTTCTGGTTGTGACGGTTGGGCAACACCTGCAATAATGATACCGCGATCGCATTCTTTCCATAGTTGGGGAATGGGGAATGAGGAATGGGGAATGGGAGATGAGTTTGCTATTCCTACAAAGAAGTCTTCTGATTCAAACAGTGATTGCAAATAACTCAAGTCGGTTCCATCAGGAACAGGCGCTAAAGGATCGCGAAAGGGAATATTCAAATGTACTGGCCCCTTTGTAGGAGTTTGCGCTCTTTCCCAGCTATGAATTACTGTTTGTCGCAGATAAGCTAGCATTCCCAGATCGGCGGAGGGTAAGGCTAACTCTGTTTGCCAATTTGGGTAGTTTCCATATAATCTCAACTGGTCTACGGTTTGCCCAGAGTGACAATCTCGCAATTCTGGCGGTCTATCGGTAGTTAGTATCAATAGTGGTACGCGACTATATGAAGCTTCAATGACTGCTGAATAAAAATTTGCTCCTGCTGTACCAGAGGTACAAACTAGTACTACAGGGCGACCGGTTGCTTGAGCTTGTCCCAAGGCGAAAAAGGCGGCTGAACGTTCATCGAGAATGGAAATCGCTTCAATCTCAGGTGCTTGTTGAGCAAAGGCTATTGCTAAGGGTGTGGAGCGTGAGCCAGGACAAATGATGGCACAAGTCAATCCCAACCGCTTTAGTGTCTCTGTTAAAATGTAAGCCCAAAGTTGATTAACATTCCTATAAGCGATCGGCATTAAATCAAACATAGCTATAAAACAATCTGAAATTTTAGATTTTGTTTAGGGAAATTTAATTTAAAATCCATCTGGGAAAGTTTGGTGAAAAGAAGTCCAAGGGAGGGAAGCCGATCCTCGATACTTTCTTGCTCCACTTTCTACAAAATGCCCAATTTGCTCTCAAACTTTTATGGACTGCATTCATTTAACGGGAATTCGCTGCTATGGCTACACTGGGTATTTACCAGAAGAACAGGTGCTAGGACAATGGTTTGAGGTGGATGTGAGGTTATGGTTGGATATCTCCACAGCGGCCAAAACTGACGCGATCGAAGACACTTTAGATTATCGCAGCGTCATTAGCTTGATACAACATCTGGTCAAAACGTCTAAGTTTGCTTTGGTGGAGAAATTGGTAGCAACGATCGCAGATTCTATTCTCCAAGAGTGCGATCGTGTAACACAAGTCCAAGTTATTCTGAGCAAACCTGCTGCACCTATTCCAGATTTTGGTGGCAAAATTAGCATTGAACTTACTAAAAGTAAGTCCAATCTCTAAAGCACAAAACGTGTTTTTTTTGTCAATATCTATAAACTAGCAAAAACAGGGGGTTTTTATGGAGCGCGGAAGTATCTCACAAAGAGAATCTTTCCTGCCATTGCCCCCAGCACTTGCTCGTTATCAAAAAACACTAAAAAAAATCATGTTATTTGCTGATAAGCATTTAACATGCATATTTTCAGTTAAAAAAATTTGTGATTTAGTATTAACTAAAACCTATAAATACTTTTAATTGATACTCTTTCATCCACAATTAAAAATTTCATAACAATTCTTTGCAAAACTGTAAGAAATCAAGATTGCTTGGTGAAACAAGGGGCAAAATCTCCTTGTTCTGAAACAACCTTACAGAATTAGTAATAAGACAGTTTGAGACGATAATTTGCATCCAGGCTGAGACAAATGCTATTTGTAGACAACGTTTTATTAAACTCTTTAATTCCAGATAACGATTAATTTTTAGTAGTATTATAATCAATCGATATTATCATATTACAATACAAGATACTATATTAATTTTTCCAACTTATTTGAAAGTGGTAGACTGTGATTTTATTAATTTTTATTCTTGATTAATTTTGACATAGATACTATACTTGATGTTTATTTTATTTAAGAAAATAATTGATTGCATATTGTTGAA
>NZ_JAAGOG010000192.1:0-14369 GCF_010747425.1 Nostoc sp. UIC 10630 | reverse complement strand
TCCCCAATCCCCAATCCCCAAGTTTAATGTTGAAGTTCCGAACCTGCTGCCGCATCCAGCAGCCACCAAAGTT
Organism: Nostoc sp. UIC 10630; assembly: GCF_010747425.1. Lineage (NCBI taxonomy): Bacteria > Bacillati > Cyanobacteriota > Cyanophyceae > Nostocales > Nostocaceae > Nostoc > Nostoc sp. UIC 10630. Next base: position 14,296 of record NZ_JAAGOG010000192.1, on the reverse strand, counting down.
CACCTTGGGGCCGAATTAAGCGGGATGGGTAAGCGAAGTCATCGGCGACAGGTGCAAAGACTTGTGCCAAAGCTGGGCGTTTATTAGCACCAGCAACCAGAAAAATCACATTGAGAGCAGAGTTGATGAAGGGGTATGTGAAACTTATTCTGGGGTTTCCGTCTTTGTTACCTACAGTCACCAGGCGATCGCGTACTTTGAGAGCCTCTGTGTGGGGAAACAAAGATGCAGTATGTGCATCATCACCCATTCCTAGTAATACTACATCCAAGGCGGGAAACTCTACCCCAGAAGAATTGAAAAATTCTTTGAGATGTTGTTCATACTTTGCAGCCGCGAGTTCTGGATTGGCTTCTAAAGTTGGTACGGGGTGAATGTTAGCTGCTGGGATATCAACACGATCTAGCCATGCACGACGCGTCATCAGTTCATTGCTATCGGGGTGATCTGGTGGTACGTAACGTTCATCTCCCCAGAATACATGAATTTTATCCCAAGGCAGTTTTTGAGTAGCGATCGCTTCGTATAACGGTTTAGGTGTACTGCCGCCAGATAAGGCGATGGTAAACCGCCCTCGCTTCTCAATAGCAGTTTCTAACTTAGACAGAATTAATTCTAGCGCTCGTGCAACCAGCGCCGGCTGATCCGGTAGAACTTCAACGGTTTTGCTCATGGCTTCATCATCATATTGCTGGCTTCCAGCAATACCATACCGAACTTATTACAATCCTCCTTTTTAACTTTTGAAACATTTAACATCATGGATTAAGTAGGCTTGAAAAACGTTGACCACCTTATCACCTTCAATGGTAAGTTGTCAGTAGTCAGTCGTACTAACTACTAACTACTCTCATAATTATTTTTATTTACACCCAGTTACTTGATACTTTGTTGATTTACACCACAGAGGATACATTTATTAATTCTTATTAAAAATTAATAAAACTAATTAATCACAAACAATGCTTCCCAATCAGCGATCGCTTCACGCTGGGCAATTAACAATTCCTGAATTCCTTTTTGGGCAACATCTAGCAGATGATCCAACTGAGTGCGGCTAAAGCTGCCTTCTTCGGCTGTTCCTTGGACTTCAATGATTCCCAGGTGTTGATTCATCACCACGTTAAAGTCTACTGTTGCAGCCACATCTTCGATGTAATTAAGATCCAAAAATGGCTCTCCCTCCAGTAATCCTACGGAAACTGCTGCTACCTGTCCACACAGAGGCGATCGCTCTAACACGCCTTCCTGCAACAATTTAGAAATCGCATGAGCCAATGCCACAAACGAGCCTGTAATGGCTGTTGTCCGAGTTCCGGCATCTGCTTGCAACACATCAGCATCCACAGTTAGCGTGCGTTCTCCCAGTGCCTCAAAATCCACTGCTGCACGTAAGCTGCGCCCAATTAAACGTTGAATTTCTTGCGTCCGTCCAGATAATTTCAATAATTCCCTTTCTTGGCGTTTTTGAGTGGCAGATGGTAACATTCGGTACTCAGCAGTTAACCAGCCTTTACCAGTTCCTTCGAGAAACTTTGGAACTCCCTTATTAACGCTAACGGTACAAAGTACTTGCGTATCACCGCATCTTGCAAGAACAGAACCGGGGGCAAAGCGGGTGAAACTGGGGTGAAAGCTAATCGGACGTAGTTCGTAGGGAATCCGACCATCAGGACGCTGCCAAGCCATTAGAATTGCCTCAAGTTTTACAATACTGCCTTAAGATTACCTTAGTGTTGTAAATCTACTGGGGACTGGGGACTGGGGATTGTGAAGAATTCTTCCTAACTCTCCCACTCAGAACTCAGCATTCTTCAAGGAACTGAAAGTAGAGTCAAAATATTTTGCTGCACCATCTCTGGTGATTGGTCGCCGTTGATGGTCAATAGGCAGCGGCGACGGTCGTAATATTCTAGGATTGGAATGGTGCGATCGTAGAATAATTCTACACGGCGCTGCACGATTTCGGGTTGGTCATCTGGTAGCGATCGCCCTAAGGATCGACTAACCATCACTGCTTCTGGAACTTGGAGATAAATTGCCCAATCTAGCTTTTGCCCTAAATCGTCCAATAAAAAATCTAATTCCTCAGCTTGGAAGGCAGTACGAGGATAACCCTCTAAGACCCAATCGCAGTTAATATCTGGTTGTCTGAGGCGAACTCTGATCAAATCAACGATCATTTCGTCTGGAACTAACTCCCCTTTTTGTATGTAGGGCAGTGCATGATAACCTAGTTCATTTAGACTAGCGTAAACCGAAAGAGAAGTCCGGGGATCGGCTTCCGACCATCGCAATTCCGGCAGGGGCTGATTGCCAGATATTGCTTCCCGTAAAATCTCACCTGTAGAAATCAGAGGAATATCAAAGTATCTGCCAAGCCTTTGTGCTTGAGTGCTTTTCCCCGATCCTGAACCTCCCAGAATCACCAATCTCACAACAATTCACTCCTCATGCTGTCAAATTTACTACTTGCTAAGTCTGTTTTGCCCAAACAACTGAAAAATCTAACATCTAGGGATTTTCAGACGTTATCCTCAGCCTTTTTAAATAATTGGAACTGTAACTCTTATGTTTTAACTTTTACAACTATTTACAGGGAAAAGACGTAAATTTAAATCAAAACAACTCTTGACTTACACACAAACGTAGTGTTTGACTAATAATGCAATTTGTCAAATCCACCACACCTGTGAAAAACAGATTGATTATACAGGCAGATTTGTACTAATTACTGTCAGCAAAGAAACTTAACTATTGTATCTTTTTGAACTTAACCCTATGGTTGCCCAGCTAGAAACTCAAAGCATCAACTCAACCCTTACCTTGCCATATCCAGTTGAAGGACTAGTGCAAGTTTTCACTAGCTCACATCGTAATTTTTTCACGAGCGTTATAGCTCAATCACTGAGAATAGCTGGACAAGGAACGTCAGTATTAATCGTGCAGTTCCTCAAAGGAGGTATTCGCCAAGGACATGATCGACCCATACAATTAGGGCAAAATTTAGATTGGATTCGCTGTGATTTGCCTCGTTGTATCGATACACCACATTTAGATGATACGGAAAATCAAGCCTTACAAAAACTGTGGCAATATACACAACAAGTAGTGTGTGAAAGCAAGTATTCTCTCGTGGTCTTAGATGAGTTAAGTTTAGCGATTAACTTTGGTTTAATTCCTGAAACCGAAGTTTTAGCGTTTCTGGCAAAACGCCCTCCCCACGTGGATATTATTCTCACAGGGCCAGAAATGCCTAAATCTCTTCTTGATGTGGCAGATCAAATTACAGAAATCCGCCGGAGTTATCGACCCTAAACAAAGTACTCAGTTCGTGCTAGTATATCGAGTCTGTTTGAATTAACGTTAGCAACGAACTTGTGATTAAGAACGATATCTGGATTACTGAAATGGCTCAACAGGGCTTGATTTCGCCCTTTGAGCCAAGCCTAATCCGAAAAGTGCAAAAAGATGAGTCTGTAGCGGTTCAGCCTGTAATTAGCTACGGTTTGTCTTCTTATGGTTACGATATACGCCTTTCCCCGGCAGAGTTCCGCATTTTTCGACACATTCCCGGAACTGTAGTTGATCCCAAAAACTTTAATCCCGATAATTTAGAGCCAACAGCATTGCATACTGATACTAGTGGCAGTTACTTTATTTTACCTGCTCATTCCTATGGACTTGGGGTTGCTCTAGAAAAGCTGGAGGTTCCTGAGAATATTACAGTAATTTGCATAGGTAAATCAACTTATGCAAGATGTGGCATAATTGCAAATTTAACGCCTGCTGAAGCTGCATGGCGAGGTCATTTAACTTTAGAATTTTCTAATTCTTCTAGTGCTGACTGTCGCATTTACGCTAATGAAGGCGTGGTGCAATTACTATTTTTAGAAGGTGAACCCTGCGCTATTAGTTACGAAGCACGCCAGGGAAAATATCAGGATCAGCAAGAAATTGTGACTTTGGCTCGTATTTAGACTGAATGATATCTAAAAAAACCTTACACAAAATATAGAACTTAAATCTATTCACCAATTGCAGTGCTAGTAATAATTTGATTGCAGATGTATCTAGAGGGTAATTGCGTTTACCGTTGGGCTTGGCTTAGGGCCATTTTTTCATCGCGCTTCTAGCCAAACCTGTAAATCGGCCAAACTAGTAAAATCTAACAGTGCTTCACTCAAATCTTCCAGAACAGGCAAAGGTAAACCAGAAATGGAGGAGCGTATTTCCTCAGAAAGTTCCCCAAATCGCTTAGTTAATTGCCGAAGAATGAGATTAGCTGTTGCTTCCTCACGTCCTTCCTCACGTCCTTCTTCACGTCCTTCTTCCTTAATTTCTCGGTAAACTCGCGTTTCCTTAAGCGTGATTCCTAGCATAGACTCTACCTCCGCTTGGGTTAATTGTTCAAATCTGTACACCATGATCGTCGTTATTAATTCAATTATGGCGCGACTTGATGGTGATAGCGCTTCTTGATTGGTTCTTGTTAACAAATACCTTGCTTCTTCTGGCGCTTGTTCTTCATCCACTGTAGTTAAAACCATCAACGCTACCCATATAGGTAATTGACGAATATCCCCTAATTCATCTAAATACACCCGATGTATTTGTTCACCGTTCAGCAATGAACGATGAGGATGAATATCGCTTTGTTCGATACTGCGCGACGGGTAAATTATCACTGCTTGCCAGTCGCTAAATCTGGCACGGTTGCGGTAGAAATATAACGAAGATTCAGCCCATACTCTTTCATAAAGTTGTTCATCTTTCTGGAACTGAACCTCGCAAAAATATACAACTCCAGCACCATCACTTTCAGGTGGTAGAAATACCCTGTCAATTTCAAATTTTGGTTCTTTGACTGCGACTGAATCAAAACGATAACTATCTGCATTAGTTGGAGGATTTGTCAACAGTTCAAATAGCAAAGTTGGAGACTGTTGAAACAGTTTGTAAAATATTGAGTCTCGACGCATGAAAACATTTTACTAATTTTTTATTTATGATTTTCTGGTGGCTGTTTGGACAATCCCTTTGAGCCAAAACGTGGTAAATCAATCAATCCAAGTGGGACATTCTCAATCCAGCCCAAAATATGATTATGGTGCAAGTCTGGCTTTACCCAGACGCTGTTTTTCATACCATTGCGCGATCGCAGGTGCCCAATCTTCAAAATGAGGCCACATCATTTCACACAACTTCTGAATTTCAAGTTGAGCATCTTTCTTATTTCTCAGGTCACAAAAATGCAAGAAAGACCTTAAATTGAAACTAACTACAAAATGCTGGCGATAATCAAAAGGCACTTTACCTCTTGCGTGTTCTTCAGACATTCCAGCCTCAAAATCAGCTTGATATCGTTTAGCTGCTTCCAAACACCACTCTAAATCTGCTGCTCGTTGCTCTGGTGAATAATGGTATTTTTTGCCTTGTCTATCAGTGTAATAACCAACAGGGCGTAGGTAAAAAACATCTTCTATGTCTTTCTTACCTTCTAGTACATCAATAAATTGGTTGCCTGTGTACCTAAAAGACTGAACATCAAATGATACTCCTACACGATGTGTACGAGCCTGCTGCATGACACTGTGGGGAAAGTAGCCACAGTTGAAAACAATTTGGGGATGCTCTAGAGGCCCATAGTGTCCCCTCTCACCTGCTAAAAGTCGCTTAACAATAACTTCGCCGCTTTGTGACTCTGACGGCCAGGAGTCGCGCTCATCAAACACGAACCCATCGGTATAGTCCTGGTGCATCGCGGCATAAATCACCTGCTGCGGGTTTGGCGTTTTGGCAATAACCTCTACTCGAAATCGATGCATTAGTTTTTAGGAATGGATTTGTGACTGAAAGTGCTTATGCAGAAGAAGCGGAGCCTGTTCGTTAGACATGGCTTTGAACTCGATCCATTATCATATCTCTGCCTTGGACTTCTACTTGAGGAGATTCAGATACTTTACAAATATTAATATTTTTGTTACAGTTGTTTACATAAAGAGAAAACAGGGAAAAATCCATGCGTACAAGCACTGCTATAATTGACGACCAAGGCAAACTGAACAACTTTGCAATCGAGCCAAAGGTTTATATAGACGAGCAAGGCGATCGCACTGGTTTCACTCCCTATGCAGAAATGCTCAACGGTCGTTTAGCAATGATTGGTTTTGTTTCTCTGATAGCATTAGAAGTATTCACAGGACACGGTATTGTTGGTGTTTTGGCAAATCTGTAAAAACTAATTTTTTATAACGTAATTCTCAATAAATAATTAAGAGACGGTAGATTTACCGTCTCTTCTTTTATGGAAAGCTTAGTGCTAGAGTGAATATACTGATAGCAAAAGCCCTTATTAGCGTGAAAATATTAGGTGAACTATGGCTTTAACTGCTTCAACAATGTTGTCACTAGGCACAAAAGCACCAGATTTTAATCTACCTGAAGTGGTATCTGGAAAGGCAACTTCGCTTTCTACCTTTGCAGATAAAAAAGCGCTGTTGGTGATGTTTATTTGTCGGCATTGCCCATTTGTAAAGCACATCCAACAAGAATTAGTGCAGTTAGGAAAAGATTATTTTACAAGTGATTTAGCGATCGTTGCTATAAGTGCTAACGATGCCAAGAATTATCCAGATGATGCACCAGAGTCGTTACAAGCATTTGCCACCGAACAAGGGTTTAATTTTACCTTATGCTACGACGAGAGTCAGGAGACGGCAAAAGCTTACACAGCAGCTTGCACACCTGATTTTTTTGTATTTGACGAGCAACGCAAACTTGTTTATCGGGGACAATTAGATGATAGCCGTCCCAGTAATGGTAAACCTGTAACAGGTGCAGATTTACGCGCAGCCATTGAAGCAGTGCTGGCAGGCAAACCTGTTACAAGCGACCAAAAGCCGAGTGTTGGTTGCAATATTAAATGGAAACCCGGAAACCAACCCAGTTATTTTGGTTAAAAGCGGCTACATCAGCTTATTCATATCCGATCCGGCAACACCGGATTAAGATTGTATAGCGATCGCTCTGTTGTTTTCTGAGAGTGACAAAAAGGGCTATTTTTTCTAACTAATTGCCTTCTTTTTCTTCAACCATATTCCCAAGAAACCGGTAGTAACTACTATTCCTCCAGTAGTCGATGGCTCAGGTACAGACAGAGGTTTTACACTCACATTGTCCAAGTATAAGAAACCATAGCTAGCTCTACCGACCAACTTTAACTCTGTCGATGATTGTGTCGCCACAAAATTTAAGTCATATTGTGTGAAAGGACTTCCAGCAACATTTGTAGTATTTATTTTATCAAAAACTTGATTTCCATCGACAAATGCCTGAAATATGTTATCAACTTGACTGCTATCTTCGTCTGTTCCTAAAAAGAAACTGAGATTATAGTTACTACCGATAGTTGTAGCCAAATTTTGGGATATATAAGCAGGATTTACAAACGAACCAATCGATAAACCTTGATTACCACTCTCATACTGAGGAAAATTGTTAATTCTAATCCCTGATGTATCTATTGGATCGCCAGATTTAATCCAGTCTGTAATATTAGGATTTGGAACATTGGGGTTGTTAGGATCTATGAGTGGGTCGAGTTCAAAGCTTCCATTCCTAACAAGTTCTACTGCTTGTGCTGCTGTATTATAAGTATTGGTAATCACAGCTGTGCTAGCTAAGGTAGTAGTAACACTAAAAACAATAATTGAGAGTTTTTTGGTTAAATTCATCAAACTTGACTCCAAATAATTCAAAATCACAACAACGTACAACGTAATGCATCAAATATCTTCAGATCCCCCTTATAAGGCTTAATGGGGGGGATCTTGATACAACCTAATACTTTACAAACATCCTCTAAGGTGATGAAGCAGCTTACATTTTGACCTATAGTTCATTGTTGTCCTTCATCTTCAGGTGCTGCTTTGACACTCACATCATCCAAATATAAAAATGCATACTTGGCTAGAGAACCAAACTTTATCTCTGTAGATGTTCCTTCCGCTTCAAAATCTAACTTGTATTCTGTGTAGGCTTGGTAGCCAATATTCTTTTTGGAAGAAACCTTCTCACCATTTACAAATACGTGAAGTTTATTATCAAGATTGGGTGCTTCCTCTATGGATGCTAAATAGTAAGTAAGTTGATAGTGTTGACCAGGAACTGTAGAGATAGTCTGTGATATGTAAGCAATGCTTGAAAATGCACCAAGCGATAAACCTTGATTACCAGTATGAGGAAAGTTGCTAATCGTAACACCAGATGCAGCTGTTGGATCGCCAGATTTAACCCATCCTGTAACATTAGAGTTTAAAATGTTGGGATCATTAATATCTGCAAGAGGATCTATTTCAAATCCCCCGTTGTTAATCAGTTCTTGTCCTTCCGCTTGTGCTGTCGATTTATAAGTATTGGTAAGCACAGCAGTATGAAGAAAGGCAGTGGTCAAACTACAAACAATAATTGAGAGTTTTTTAGTGAACTTCACGAGACATTACTCCAAATAGTTCAAAATTCACGACAACGACTACTTAATTGATTTACTTTGTGGTAATTAAGGCGCAAGAAACCCATAATTATTTTTGAAAATATTCTGAGCAGTAGTACCAGTTAAGTAGTTAGAAAAACTCTGTGCGGTCGTTAAAACTGTAGTTCTGGTGAGTATACCCAATGGATAGACAATCGGATTGCTCTCTGTTGTTAGAGCAGTTTCTACAACTCTTACTTTGTTAGAAAGAGCAGCATCAGTTTTGTAAACTGCACCTGCATCGATAGTTTTATTTACACCTCCAACTACAAGAGTTTTATTTTCAACAGCAGTTAAAACGTTACGCACATTGCTAGCAAGGTATAACTTAGGGTTGAGAGTAGTGAAAATACCCCGGCTAGTGAGAACTTGTTTGGTATAATTTCCTGCTGGCACAAGTGGAGGAGTACCTGTATAGTCACCTATGGCAATACCAGTAATATTGGCATTGGTCAAACCATTGAAGCTGGTGAGAGCAGCGCTACCAGCACTAACAGGAGGTGTCGTAGGGGCAATCAAGACTAGACGATTTCTGACAACGTTTTTACGGCTACCTGCTACCAACTTACTTGGGCTTGCATTCTGCAAGACATCTATTTGGTCGGTAGCAGCTGAAATGAAAATATCTGCTGGGGCTCCTGCTTGTATTTGACTCAGCAAGGTACCAGAAGCTCCAAATGTATAAACTACGTTGACAGTCGGGTTAGCATTTTGGAATTGGGTTTTAATTGCATTCAGTGCGTTTGTTAAGCTGACAGCTGCATACACGTTAAGTGTGGTTGTGGAGCTTGCTGGCGATAAATGGACAAATTGAAAGCCTATTACCAACATCATGCTGGTAACTGCTGTAGCTATCCAAGCAATAAGTCTTCTTCTGTTCATGAAAGTTATAGTTTGGGGAAATATTAGCTGAATGTGTCATTTTTGACATAAATACATTACATACAGACAACAGAAATCAACTGCACTGAATGCAGAGGATATGGATAAATCTCATTTAGAGAGAGTTTTGACGTAATTGCTACGCACTAAAAATTCTGGAAATAAACAAACGGACTCGCAATTGCTAAAAGCATTAGTTATGATGAGCCGTTATTATTTCCAAGTAGAATTACACAAACAAAAAGTGAAATGTATTTAGTGATGAAATAATATCAGTTAAACACGCTTATTACCAACATTTTTGGTTATAAAATCCTGACAAAAAGCTTAGTAAGGGAAGTTAAACTTTAAAACCACCCTGAATTACTTATCCAGCATAGGTTTTTTGTAAAAATTACTAAAATATATTTTTACCAATAAAGTAGTTTTAAATGAGTTATTGCCTAATTTAGTTGGTAATTAAGCTGGTGTACTAGTGCTGTACTAACACTAGTGAAAAGCGATCGCACTTACCGATGCAATACTGCTCGGTTAAGGATTTTTAACTCAGAATTGGGTTTGGGGTAAAGGTTAAAGGTTTTTTCTTTCCCCTTTCCCCTTCCCCTTTTCCCCTTAACCGACAAGTATTGCTTACCGATGTGTAAAAAAGGAGCGATATCTGCGGCGGTAAACCACGAATCCAGGAGTGCTTGTAACTCATCTATTTAGATTAACTACATATAATTCTCTGTGTGTATAAAAATATATATAAACTTTTATGCTATCAATAAAAAAATTAATTTGGCATACATCTAACGATAGATAGCTTTTATGGAAAAATAGTTTAGATTTGTAACAGGTTACACAGAACTAGGTAAAACACATGGCCAACATAATTGACACTGCCACTAACAATGGTTCTTTCAAGACACTAGTTGCAGCAATCCAAGCGGCTGGTCTGGTAGATACACTGAAAGGTGATGGCCCATTCACCGTCTTCGCACCCACAGATGAAGCATTTAACAAGCTTCCAGCAGGTACAGTAGACGCATTACTGAAAGATATTCCAAAGCTCAAGAAAATCTTGACCTATCATGTAGTCTCAGGAAAGGTACTGGCTGCTGATGTAGCTAAACTGAAGACAGCTAAAACAGTTGAAGGTTCAGATGTAAAAATTGACGCTTCTAATGGCGTTAAAATCAATGATGCAACAGTTGCAGCAGCAGATGTTGCTGCTGACAACGGTGTCATCCACGTAATTGACACAGTTTTGATTCCTGCATAAACAAACTTCAGAATAGCGAATGCTATTTCTGGGGCAGCGACTACCCATAGTCGTTTCTTGATTAAAATCTGGTTGAATGTTTTTTAGTAAACACCAACTACCAACAAATCCATCTAGACAATATCTAGATGGATTTGTTGTTTTATGTCTGTGGAGACGTTGCAATTGCTAGCCTCTCTTAATTAGGTGTAATCAAATTTTTAGTTTTGCCAAACCTAAATAACGGATACCTTCGGGGGAAATGTCAAAACGGCAAGGTAGGACTTCTAAACCAAGAGCGATCGCATCCCGTAATAATTTACCATAGACAGGATCTGTGCGATCGCCAGGGGAGAACTCGATACAATCACCGCGATTGATAAAGTAAAGCATCACCGCACGAGTTAGAGGTAGTAGCGCCATTAGTTCTCGCAAGTGTTTTTGTCCTCTTGTAGTTTCCGTGTCAGGAAATAAAGCTAATCTTCCCTCAGACAAAGTTGTATTTTTCACCTCTAAATAAATCGGGCGTTCCTCATCACTCCCCGTCAAGAAAAAATCCACTCGACTTTTTTTATCTAGCCCATAAACCACCTCACCCTTGATTTGGCTATAGTCGCCCAATTCTGGAAAAAGGTGTTTCGCCAAAGCTAGCTTTACCACCCGATTGGGCAAAAAAGTATTTATGCCTACCCAAGTCGGCTCATTATCATGTACCTGAATTAGCTCTAAAGTGTAAGCCAATTTGCGGTTAAGATTATCACTTTTGGAAAGCTGTACAGCACTTTGCACAGTTGATACTCCAGTCATTGGCCCTGTGTTGGGACAATGTGCTGTCACTATTTCGCCAGAAGTAAGTTGAACTTCAGCAAAAAACCGCTTGTAACGCTTGAGTAAAATACCCGGATACAAAGGTGGGTAACGATAAAGCCAATCCATCATTATAAAACCTTGTTGCTGCTAGTAAATATACGTCGATTCCTTAACCACCTAACTCTCAACAGCAAATCTCTTCAGCAGCGACTCCCCACTGTCACAAAAATCAAGCAACTTCACATATCATGAATTGTCAATTTTTGTAGTTAAATTGACAACATAGTAATAAAAAGTAGCATATACTCAGTGTTATAAGCCTTCCATAAAAAATCTGGGAGACTTCCAACGTGCAAGGAGGTAAATCCTATGCAAAAAGTGTGGACAGCGACGGAATTAGAATATGCTTTTCTATTTACTTTAAGAAAAGTAAATTCCATCAATCTAGAGGGTTTCAAGCCATTTTTTAGTAATATGCCTGTTGACCCTTATATCAAAGGCAATTATCGTTCCAGAAGATTATCTCGGTTCACTGTTTCTGGAAACGAGTTAATCAAATTACCTCATGGCTACTTTTTTCAAAGTAAAGAATATAATCCATTAGTAGGTGACATAAAAAGAGAGTTTGCAGAATTAGATGATGCACTCATAAAACTTGATATTTTTAGAAATCTTGTTTTAGCATTTAGTGATTCTTGTAAACTTCATCCTGAAGCTGAAATCGGAGTTCATCAAATAAGAATTAGTTGTTCACCAGACAATTTTAGTAATCCAGCACCTGAAGGTATCCATCAAGATGGTACTGATTTTATTGGCGTATTTTCAGTAGATAGAGATAATATCCAAGGTGGAGAAACACATTTATATACTGCCAAAAAAGAAAAACCTGTGTTTAGCAAAGTTCTAAATCCGGGGGAACTCTTATTGGTCAACGACCATGAATTTTTCCACTTTGCAAATCCGATAAAACCAGAAAATAATGGTCAAGGAAGTTGGGATATTTTTGTACTAACTTCTCCTAGCTTACTTTCAGAATAATTTTAGTTAACTGTAAATATTTGACAATCTACGATATGTGGGGAATTGAATGTAGTCATTTCCCCAGTTTTTTTATTTGGAATTGGAAATAATTGGGCTGATAGTGGTTTATCTATAGCAACCCTATCTGATTTGTGAAAATTCTCACTGTCCAGATCCCCGACTTCTTTAAGAAGTCGGGGATCTAACTTTTCACGAATGATTTAGGATTGCTATAGTTGCCATATCAGTTAATATATCTCCAATCTGGAGGTGTACAATCTTTAATTGGGTAAATCCCCCTGAGAAAATTTCCGGGATGTGTTCGTTTTAATTCATTGCAAATCCGAAATCAAGCAAAGCCATGCTGAATACTTAAAATATTAAGAGTAAGTGGATAGGTTAGGCCACGAAGCAAGCTTGCTGAAATTCAACTAACTGAATCAACCAAACAAATGCTATGAATGACGAATTTTACAATAGAGGATTAGAAAAGGCTAGACGAAAAGACTACGCCGGAGCAATTGAGGAATTTAACCATGCTTTACAACTAACACCTTACTTTACCGAAGCTTACTTACAACGAGGTTTGGCATATTATGACTCAGGAGCAATCCTTAAAGCTGTTTCAGATTATACCGAAGCTCTGAAATTTAATCCTGAGAGTGTAGAGGCGTATTATTGCCGTGGATTGGCTAGGGTGGCGCTGAAAAACTTACCGGGGGCGCTAGAAGATGTTGAACGCGCGATTCGTCTCAATCTTAATTATGCTGCGGCTTATAATCTGCGGGGAATGGTGCGGCGCAAACAGGGTTATATTCAAGATGCGATCGCTAACTTTAAAAAAGCAGCACAATTATATCTAGAACAACAGGATAAAGAGAATTGTCGCCTGTGTCTGGAACGAATTAAACAGCTACAACCCCAAGAATTACATGTAGTACAGCAATCACGTTCCACCAATGCACCAGTTTTATCCACCAATGATTATTTCACGCAATTATTAGAAAAGGCTGAAAAGGGAGATACCCAAGAGGCATTGGCAGATTTAAACTGGGTATTGAAAGCCGATTCACAAGATGCCCAAGCTTACTGCTGTCGTGGGGTTGTGCGTTGTAAAATGGGAAATTATCGTGAAGCGATCGCAGATTTTAATCAAGCATTGCGACTAAATTTTCAAGATGCCATTGTCTATCGCAACCGAGGTAAAGCCCGTTCTATATTGGGAGATCATCAAGGTGCGATCGCGGATCTTAACCAAGCACTCCAAATCCAACCACAAGATCCTTTAGTCTATATTGCCAGAGGTAATGCCTATCGGACAACGGGCAACTATCTCGGTGCAATTCAAGATTACACCCAAGCATTGCAAATCAATCCTGATGATGCTCAAGCTTACTACAATCGCGGCATTGCCTATACTTGTTTAGAAGAAATCCAAAACGCCGTGGCAGATTATCAACGGGCGGCGAGTATTTTTTGTGAACAAGAAGACTGGGGAAATTATCAACAAGTCTTAAGTAGCCTAGAAAAAATCCAAAAATTTAGTCCCCAGTCAAAAAGGCAAAAGTATAACATGCTACATCAGCGACTTTTGAGCATGGTTGGGGGATATTGGGAAATTGCCGAAAGATTGATTCAGCAGAAGCAGGATTATCATCCTGGAATGTCAGACGAGTGGTATTTGCAAAAAGTGATTGATGATTTAGAACGCGATCGCGGTAGATAAAAATGAAGGAGACAAGAGGCAGGGCACATACTTCTCGGTTAAGGGGAAAAGGGGAAGGTGGGGTCCCCTCTGGGGATAAGGG
>NZ_JAAGOG010000403.1:0-2152 GCF_010747425.1 Nostoc sp. UIC 10630 | reverse complement strand
AAAATATCACAAAACTTTATATTTAAGCTTTGAAACTCCTGCATTTACTACTCATATCAAGCCACCAACACCCCATCAACAATCGCAATCCCCCACTGCGGATATTTCACCAGCAGCTTCTTGATCACAATCTGCAAAGTAGGGTCATCATTCCAGCACTCCTGCAAGAAGTCAAACCCCGGATTCTGCCCCGAATTCGCCGCAACCTTGAGTTTCTGCATCCGCTCCGGTCGCATATTTGACCTCGCAACAATCGCCTCATGTGACCACTTTTCAGCATTGGGGACAGGTGCGGCTCAGAATTTAACTTTCTTAATCACAGTGAATCCAAACGAATCAATTGCATTATCGATTTAAGTAATGATGCCTTTAAAATATAAAATGACAGCGATAGTAATGTCACAATCGCTCTATGAATCAGGAATCGCCTCAATTTATCAACCATATTGTTTCAAGTTTGCGGTCAATTGAGGGAATTACTGCCATTTCATTGGGCGGTTCACGGGCACGAGGCAATCACACCAATAAGTCAGATGTGGATTTGGGAATTTATTATAATTCAGAAAACCCGCCCGATTTAATTGCTCTGAATCGCCTCGCCTATGAGCTTGATGATAAACATCGGGTAAATTTGATTACTGCCATTGGTGGATGGGGAAAGTGGATTAACGGTGGCGGTTGGCTACAAGTTCAGAATGTAGGCGTAGATTTTCTCTATCGTGATTTGGCCAAGGTCAATCGTGTGATTGATGATTGCCATGCTGGACAAATTACTATTGATTACCAACCAGGACATCCTCATGCTTTTGTATCCTCAATTTATATGGGGGAAATTGCTATTTGTCAGGTGCTTTACGACCCTGATGGTGTTTTAGAAGCTTTGAAGCTCAGAACAAAGCCTTATCCAGTTGGGCTGAAACAGGCAACTATTGACACTTTCGCCTGGGAAATCAGTTTCTCGCTGGTGGTTGCAAAAAAGGCGATTGCACGCAATGATGTCGTTTACGCAGCAGGTTGTTGTTTCCGCAGTGTGGCGTGTATGAATCAGGTTTTATTCGCCCTCAATGAAGATTACCTGTTGAATGAAAAGGGAGCGGTGGCAATCGCGGCTAAGTTTGCTATTTGCCCTATCAATTATCAGCAACGGGTTGAGCAAGCGTTTGCACTTTTAGCTGCTTCTTCAAAATCAATAACTGAGGCGATCGCTATTCTTGAGGCGATTGAGGGTGACTTGAGTCAATGGTATGGAAATCGGCGATTAGCAATGTAATTTTATGGCGATTGAGTTATTCAAGTTCAGGTAGCCAAATTTCTGCGACGCCGAATAGCCTGTCGTAGACATCGCTACTTGTTCCCATATCAATACGAAGCACGCTAAATGCTAAATTTTATTTAGCCACCCAGCAGGAGTTTTCTTTTTCTTATGTGGTTCTGGTCTGCCGATTCAGTAGAGCAAGAATTATTTGATTTGTACGCTCCAGCCCTGCGGTCGCTCGGCGTAAATTTCAGTGACGAGCAACTCCAAGACACTCTAGAAGCAGCAAGCTATGGTTTAGAAGATGCTTTCAGGAGCGCGATTGTTTATATACTTTGGCTCGAAGAAAATCTAAAACCGATCTACCCGACTGCGATATTAATCGAGGCACTGGCAAATCAATGGCGCACCAAGTATTGGAAGCCGGAGTATTTGGAACTTGAACAGTTGCTCTCAAGAGGAAAGCGTTGGTGGAGGGCAGCAGTGGATAAGTGGGGTTACGACGAACGTAATCAACTGGTTGCAGACATATTTTACGATCACGGGCAGGAATTTATCAAGTTCCGAAATGGTAAAGAAATTCTAGTTGACACTGCTTATAAATGGGGATGGGAGCGAGTCGCAGATTATGCGTCCCCGTTTTCAGAAAGTAATTGGTCGCTTGGCAGTATCAATGCAAGGGAATCTTGGTCTACATCTTCTGCATTAGGTAGATAAGCACCATCAAGCAGCAATTGCTCTAACAGATATAACTCGCTTTCAAGGGCGATTTCTTTCTATGATAGGCGATCGCTGCTAGTACATTCTCTCAGCACCACTTAACCTACATTCCGCAGGTAAGTGAAGAGATTGATGGTATTTTTTATTTATGACATCATCAGCATTAGAAATAAGAGT
>NZ_JAAGOG010000191.1:0-14511 GCF_010747425.1 Nostoc sp. UIC 10630 | reverse complement strand
CTTTGACAAGTATTTAAATTAAATAAAACTTTAACCTTCATATAACCTTTTACTACGGGTATATAAAAGTACACAAGCTAAATTAGATAACTTCTATCTTATTTTATATATGTTTTAAAATTTTTTATTTATCAAGTATTAGTACGTAAAAATATTGCTTGCTCTGGTGTTATTGACTTAACTAGTATTTACGCCTTGATAAAAACGCAAACTCTTGCAAACAGGGAAGATTACATTACTGCATCCTTAATTTTTACACTATTTTATACTGATTTATTAACAGTATTTTACTATGCTGAACAATTTACTACCAAAATTACATCTATATGTCAATACGTATTTTTAAGTAAATTCGTGTTAATTAAATTTCAACTTTATATTGACGATATTCATGGCATCATGCAAATATAAAGCTTGGACAGCTAACCTTAGTAAGATGTATGTAATACATGCATGCCACGTAAGCGCACTGACAACTGCCCTTCCAGTCCATAATATTCAATACCCAATTCTTTTGAAAAACAGAGTATTACAAAAGTTTGTGATCTATGTATGCTTTGAAACAAGAGAGCTAATTTTTATACTACTATCATTGAATCTCTTGCTGCCTTAACAAACAAATAAATACCAGGATACTGAAGAATCAAAAAAATCAATGACTCTTACAAGTTATGTCAGTTCTCCTGCCAATACTAGGTTGCCCAACATAATCCGCAGCCTACCGATATTGCTCTTGTTAGGGGATATTCTTGGGTTGCTCGTTTGTTTAGCGATCGCCCAATGGTTGCGTTTAGATCAACCTTTACATTGGCTCAATCCATTGCCTTACGGATTTGTCTGCATGACACTTGCAGCACTTTATTTAGCAGATGCGTACCATCCAGATCGGCAAATTGCAGGTTTAAGAGCGCCTGCTCGAATTATTATTTGTAACATTGCGATCGCATTCTTTATTTCTGCCCTAATTTACTTGTCAGGTATTGGCAAACATAATCCAATATCGTGGCGGAGCGTCTTCTTACCTAGCATCGGGATCTTTACCATTTGGGCAGTAATATTGCGCGTAGTAGCAGTGAAATGGGTGCGATCGCACGCCCTTAAAAGTCGTTGGTTAATACTAGGAGCAGGGGATCATGCGATTAAATTTGCACAAAAACTGCTGGTACTTAATCCTTTAGGAAAGTTGACTGTTCTAGCAGAAGAAAATCAAACAACCATAGATTTACCAAAAAGCAATCTGAGTTATCAGGGAAATCTGAGCGATCTGTCGCAATGGAGTCAAGAATCCTGGTCTGGGGTCATAGTTACAGCTCAGATAAATTTTTCCCAATCTCAAGCACAACAGTTAATGCAAATGCGGTTGCGAGGTATTCCAGTTTATACATTGCCGGATGTTTACCAAACATTTTGGTATAAACTTCCTTCATCGCTCCTACAAGATAAATGGTTGGCTTTTAGCGATGGTTTTAACCTAATGCCTGGTTACTTCAGTATGAAACTGAAGCGAGTTGTCGATCTCATATTGATCCTCTTTTTACTAGTATTAGTTGCACCACTTCTGTTGTTGGTTGCATTACTAATTAGATTAGATAGTCCTGGCCCAGTATTGTACAGTCAGCAGAGAAGTGGGTTGTACGGTAAACCATTTAGAGTTTATAAATTTCGCTCCATGTATCAGGATGCAGAAAAGTTGGGGGCGCAGTGGGCTAGTCAACGCGATCCACGGATCACTAGACTCGGATACTGGCTACGTTTGTTACGTATTGATGAATTACCTCAAATATGGAACGTCTTACAGGGTGAAATGAGTCTGATTGGGCCTCGTCCAGAACGGCCAGAATTTGATGTCAAACTCAAACAAGCCATTCCCTACTATGAAGTACGCTATTTGGTAAAACCGGGAATTACAGGCTGGGCACAGGTTATGTATCCATACGGAGCATCTATTGAAGATGCTTACGAAAAGCTTTCTTACGATCTGTATTACATCAAAAATTATTCCATTTGGTTAGATTTAGCGATCGCCTTCAAAACGATTCGAGTTGTTTTGTTAGGTAAAGGTAGATAAGGAAAAGGAAATGAAAAAGAAAATATTGGTAACTGGCGGTGCTGGTTACATTGGCTCCCATGTAGTTCGTCAATTGGGGGAAGCTGGTTATGATGTCGTGGTTTACGACAACTGCTCTACAAGTTCACCAGCATCCGTACTACACGGGAAATTAATTATTGGGGATTTAGTAGACACCGGGCATCTTTATCAAGTTTTTGCCCAGCATGAATTCAGCGCAGTCTTACACTTTGCCGCTAGTCTGATTGTTCCAGAATCAGTAGCTCATCCACTCGATTACTATGCGAACAACACCCGCAACACTTTAAATTTGCTGCGCTGCTGTAGCGTAATGGGTGTTAACAAGTTCATTTTCTCCAGCACAGCAGCAGTGTATGGGGAAGTAGAAGAAAATCCTGTTACTGAGTTGAACCCTACACAGCCGATTAATCCTTACGGACGTTCCAAGTTGATGAGTGAATGGCTGATCCAGGACTATGCAGCAGCATCTTCAATGCGCTACGTAATTCTACGTTACTTTAATGTAGCAGGTTCCGAACCACGTGGACTATTGGGGCAAATGTCACCGAATGCCACTCACTTGATTCGGGCTGCTTGTGATGCGGCACTCAAGCGTAAGCCAGAAGTACGAATTTTTGGTACTGATTTTCCTACGCCTGATGGAACCGCAATCCGAGACTATATCCACGTAGAGGATTTGGCGACTGCTCATTTAGATGCTTTAGATTACTTAGAAAAAAGAGGTGAAAGCCAAATTTTCAACTGCGGTTATGGGCAAGGATACAGCGTGCGACAAGTTATTGAGAGAGTCAAGGCTATTTCTGGTGTCGATTTTCCCGTTATTGCCGCACCACGTCGTCCGGGCGATCCTGCCTGTGTTGAAGCTTGTGCTGATAAAATCCGTAGAGTTTTGGGTTGGCAACCAAAGCACAATGATTTAGACGAAATTATCGACACAACTATTACTTGGGAAAAACATAAGAGTAACTTGGCAAGACAAAGGCATCTAAATATGGCATACGCATAATTAAAACTTGGCACCTAATTAACCTTCTTTTTGGAATTTAGATAACTTGAATTCGACGGCTCATATAGTGTCCCTATAATTGACTCAATCAAAAAATTTCCACGTTTAGATAGGCATTATTTTTAAATAAAGGCACGCAATTACTTATGTTAAAGGCGGCTGATAATTCAACATCTAACTCAAAACCTTTTTCAATCAACTCTTTACCCGAACTGCATTTTTTCAAGTACTCTAGTAAATCCTGCTGAAAAGCCTGAAATGTTGTCACAGCAACTTCAGCTTCTGGTGATAGATTGCCATCTAAATAACTAAGAATTGCCCCAGCACCAATTAAATCTTCAAATGCAGGACGTAAACTACCATCTTCTTTCCACCTCTCACCGGCAGGAATTACAGCGATTTTGTCGCCATACTTTTGAGCAAACTGCGCTACAGCTTGGCAATTTCGCAAGCAACCAGCCAAAGTTGGTATATTTCCTGTATGTAAAGTCAGAAATGAACCATTAGGTGATGGTAAAACTAGTCTGGTTCCAGCAGGAATTTCAGCTACCGATTTTGGCGAGAGAGAATATCCAGTTGTAGTCCAACGTTGTCTATGACTTGCCAATTCTGCTTGTACTGACTTGGCATAATCTATGGCTGATTCATCTCTATATGCGTAGGGAAAAATTATCGCGCCGTTGTTGGTGGCAATTTCTACACAAGTAGAAAAAGAGAGAACATCAACTATCACAACTACATCACTGATGGGAGCAAGTTCAGCAACTCCTTGCGGTCCCCATTCACAGCGTAAATTGAACTCTGATTGGTTATAAATCATTGGAGCGGCAAAAGACAATATGATAAAAATCAAACCATAGATAAGTAAAGCAGTGTAAATTCTTAAAGGTTTGTAGTCATCTACGAGTAGCTAAAGAAGATATTGTATTAGGATTTCATGCTCCTTATAAACGCCAATTTACTGACTTTGCTGTTGGATAAGTAGTAGAAAATAAGCAATAGTAATCTTTGCTCTAATCATCCACTATCCGCTAAACTCAGAAATGCTGCGTTATTCCTCATCATGTCCGATTCCCAAACCGTTAGTGCTGCTGTTGCCAAACTCTACAATACATATCCGTTTCCGCCGGAAGCCCTGTTGGACGAACCACCTCCAGGCTATAACTGGCGCTGGAATTGGCTAGCCGCTCATAATTTTTGCACAGGTCAAAAACCCCAAAGGCAAGATATTCGGATTTTAGATGCAGGTTGCGGTACAGGGGTAAGTACAGAGTACCTGGTTCATCTCAATCCCCAGGCTTCTGTTGTAGGAATTGATCTCAGTACTGGGGCTTTAGATGTAGCAAAAGAACGTTGTCAACGTTCTGGTGCTACCCGTGTTGAGTTTCATCACCTCAGCTTGTTTGATGTGGAACAGTTACCGGGTGAATTTGATTTAATTAACTGTGTTGGTGTTTTGCACCATACCTCCGATCCGATTCGCGGTATTCAAGCTTTGGCGCAGAAGTTAGCCCCAGGCGGCTTGATGCACATTTTTGTGTACGGAGAGTTGGGACGCTGGGAAATTCAACTCATGCAAAAAGCGATCACACTTCTGCAAGGTGACAAAAAAGGCGACTACCGCGATGGTGTCCAAGTCGGACGACAAATATTCGCTTCTCTACCAGAAAATAATCGAATTGTCAAATACGATAAGCAACGTTGGTCATTAGAAAACCACAAGGATGAAAACTTTGCGGATATGTACGTTCATCCCCAGGAAATTGACTACAACATTGAGACGCTGTTTGAATTAATTGATGCTTCAGGATTGGAGTTTATTGGTTTCTCGAATCCGAGTTTCTGGGATTTAGAGAGACTTTTGGGCAAAGCACCAGAGTTAGTAGAACGGGCAAAAGGATTGAGCGATCGCCAGCTTTATCGCCTGATAGAATTACTAGATCCAGAAGTAACTCATTATGAGTTTTTCCTTGGCCGTCCTCCCTTAGTTAAAACTGACTGGTCAGACGACAAAGCTTTATTAGCAGCGATTCCCGAACTTAATCCTTGTATTGAAGGATTTCCCAGTCAATGCTTCTTTAACTACAATTACCAGATTGTTAATTTATCTGAACCAGAGTTTGAATTTATGCAAAAGTGTGATGCGAATTCAACGGTTGCAGAGATTTTGGTTGATGTGCAACTGGGATTAGATGAAGTAAGAAAACTTCTTCAGCAGCAACTGATATTATTAACACCTGCTTAATCGGCCTCCAATTCAACACTGGCTTAATAAAAGCAATTTATACTTATGGTGATGAGCGATCGCCCATCACCACTTTTGGTAAATTAATGTAGATTAGGAAAGTGCCCAACAAACGGGTATTCTAAATCCCAAAAGTTGGAGTTTTCTGAAATTCAGCAGTGGTGCGCTGCTTAATGACAAGCCGCTACTCTCCGATTTCTGATTTGCGGTACGCCCATACACTCCTCAAGCACCAGTTGATTTTATTGACACCCAATTACTTCAAACACCAAGATGCTATGTAACGACTTTGGAGGACAATACTCTACTCAAAAAAGCTGGAATTGGAAGAAATTTTGAATTTTTAGGCAGCTATTATTCGATTATTGACCCACACAGTCTTTTACATCATCAGCCGCTCTCTCGCTTCTGGAAGCGCGATTTTACTAACTGTGTAACGTTGCCAAGAAGTTAATTGTTTTTTCCTAAAGTATTGTTACCGGATCGTGATATGATTCAGCTGACTGAATGTGCAGTCATCATAATTTAACTGTACTGGTTTCAAGTCTCGTGAGCTTGTCAGACGAATCAATTGCGCCCACTCCGACAACGCAACAAGATGCTAAAACTGATTCTGGAGACACAGAATCAGGTAACTCTATGCAAGAGTTTTATCAACTCTTCCAGCGATTGTTGGTAATCACGCTTGTCTTGACGGGGGTTATTTTTATCTCTGTGTGGATTTTTTATTCCTTAAACATTGCCCTAAATTATTTAATTGGGGCGTGTACAGGTGTGGTTTACTTAAAAATGTTGGCTAGAGACGTTGAGCAACTTGGTAGTGAAAAAACCAGTTTGAGCAAAACTCGTTTTGCTCTATTTATGGGAGTCATGATCGTGGCAACTCAATGGCGTGAGCTACAGATTTTGCCCATATTTTTGGGATTTTTAACTTACAAAGCCACGCTCCTCGTCTATATGGTGCAAATTGCGTTCATTCCTGATTCTTAAAAAGTCAGGCTCACAAAGATAGTAATCCCATCCTCGATCGTTGGGGAAAATGCTTGAAGAATGCAAATGCTTAGTGTCTTAAACGCCTTTAATTCTTTTCCCCTCGCCGAATTAGAAGTAGGTCATCATTTCTACTGGCAGTTGGGCAATCTTAAAATTCATGGGCAAGTTTTTCTCACCTCATGGTTTGTGATTAGCATTTTAGTAGTGGCTTCAATAGCTGCTACTCGCAACGCACAAAGAATTCCCAAGGGCATCCAAAATTTGATGGAATACGCCCTAGAATTTATTCGTGATTTGGCCAAAAACCAACTTGGTGAGAAAGAGTACCGCCCTTGGGTGCCATTTATTGGCACATTATTCTTGTTTATTTTCGTATCGAACTGGTCAGGTGCGCTAATTCCCTGGAAGCTCATCAAGCTACCTTCAGGCGAATTGGCAGCTCCTACCAATGACATCAATACGACTGTTGCATTGGCACTGCTAACTTCATTAGCGTATTTTTACGCGGGTTTTAGCAAGCGGGGTTTAGGCTACTTTAAGAAATATATAGAGCCAACACCCGTTTTGTTGCCGATCGCAATTCTCGAAGATTTCACCAAGCCCCTCTCCCTAAGCTTCCGGCTATTTGGTAATATTTTGGCGGATGAATTGGTAGTAGCGGTGTTGGTGCTGCTAGTTCCTCTATTTGTACCTCTGCCTGTAATGGCCTTGGGTTTATTTACCAGCGCCATTCAAGCCCTGGTTTTTGCCACCCTAGCCGGAGCATACATTCATGAGGCAATGGAGGGGCATGGCGGAGATGAGCATGAGGAGCATTAAACTTCTCAGTTGATAGCACAGTTTCAAGAGCATATTCGCTCAAAACATCGCAAAGCGCGATCAAAGAACTCATGTGCAGCGTGAAAACCACGTTTCTAATCGTTAACGTACTTTTGTTAGTTTTGTAATCAAAGCAAGGAAAATCAACATGGATCCATTAGTTCAGGCTGCTTCAGTTCTCGCTGCTGCTTTAGCGATTGGTTTAGCTGCAATTGGCCCTGGTATTGGTCAAGGTAACGCTGCTGGACAAGCAGTAGAAGGTATTGCTCGTCAACCTGAAGCAGAAGGAAAAATTCGCGGTACTCTGCTATTAACCTTGGCATTCATGGAATCTTTGACTATCTATGGTCTAGTAATTGCCCTGGTATTGCTGTTCGCTAACCCCTTCGGCTAATACCTGAAAATTTTTGCGAGTGTGGAGACGTGAATCATCACGCCTCTACAATCAAAACGTTTTGGGTATCTCAATAGTTATAATGTTCAGTTGACCCTTGTTGGCTATGGGTCTCTAAAATATGAAAGGTTGGATGATGTTGCTAGCCATGAAAACTGCTACTCCAGCCAAAGAGGAGACAAATGTTTGATTTCGATGCTACCTTGCCCTTCATGGCATTGCAATTCCTGCTATTAGCAGCTGTGTTGAATGCAATTTTCTATAAGCCACTGACCAAGGTACTAGACGATCGCGATAATTATATCCGAACGAATACCCTTGAGGCGCGGGAGAGCTTGGCTAAAGCCGAGCGCTTGGCTACCGAATATGAGCAGCAACTCGCAGACGCTCGCAGACAATCGCAAGCTACTGTAGAAGCTGCTCAACTTGAAGCTAAGAAAATTACTGCCGAAAAAATTGCTGAAGCCCAAAAGGAAGCTCAGTCTCAACGAGAACAAGCTTCTGTTGAAATAGAACAACAAAAGCAACAAGCTTTTAGCACCTTAGAGCAACAAGTTGATGCTCTAAGTAGGCAGATTCTAGAAAAACTATTGGGGCCAACTCCAGTTAGATAAGCTAACGAGATTGGTTCTGTGTAAAGCATACGCGCAACTGGCCCCTAGTCCAGAGCGCAAAATTTAAGTGTCAAAAAAGGCACTTTTTCCCTTCTTGGGAAAGATACTTAATTTCCTGACAGGGAAAAGATACTTAAATTTCCTTCCCTTGGGGAAAATACAACGTATTAGCAAGCGAGCAGCGCACTTGTAAATGGGTATCATGGGGACATTCTTATTACTTGCCGCAGAAGCGAACGCTGTTCACTCTGAATTGGCAGAAGGCGCAGCAGAAGGTGGTTTCGGTCTAAACCTAGACATTTTTGAAACCAATCTGATCAATCTAGCGATTCTGGTTGGCATACTATTCTACTTCGGACGTAAAGTTTTAAGCAATATCCTGAACGAGCGACAATCCAATATTGCCACCGCAATTCAGGAAGCAGAAGGGCGCTTAAAAGAGGCAAAGACCGCCCTTTCCCAAGCGCAAGAGCAGTTGAAGCAATCTCAAGCAGAAGCAGAACGTATCCGCCAATCGTCCGTAGAAAATGCTCAAAAAGCGAAAGAAGCCTTGTTAGCGAAAGCAGCGCAAGACGTAGAACGCTTGAAACAAACAGCAGCAGCAGATTTAAACAGCGAAACCGAACGAGCGATCGCTCAACTACGGCAACGAGTTGCTACACTAGCATTGCAAAAAGTCGAATCGCAACTCAAAGGCGGGATTGCCGACGATGCTCAACAAAGTTTAATTGATCGTAGCATCGCACAACTGGGAGGCAATGTATGACAAGTCAGGTAGCGGCAGCCGAAGTAGCCCAACCTTACGCACAGGCACTTTTGTCAATAGCGCAATCGAAAAATTTGACAGAAGAGTTCGGGGAAGATGCGCGGACTTTCCTGGGACTGCTCAGAGCAGACAAACAGCTACACAACTTCTTCAGCAACCCGTTTATTCAGGCTGAGAACAAAAAAGCTCTCATCAAACAAATACTCGGTGAAGGCTCTAACCCCTACTTACGCAACTTTTTGTTGATACTAGTAGACAAACGCCGCATTGCATTCTTGGAATCGATTTTTCAACAATATCTGGCGCTGTTGCGGCAGCTGAATCAAACCGTATTAGCGGAAGTAATTTCAGCCGTTCCCCTCACAGAAGCTCAACAGCAGGCAATCACCGAAAAAGTGATTGCCATCAGTAATGCTCGCCAGGTAGAACTAGAAACAAAGGTAGACAGTGAGTTAATTGGTGGTGTGATTATTAAAGTAGGTTCGCAGGTAATTGATGCCAGTATCCGGGGTCAGCTGCGTCGCCTTTCATTACGCTTAACTAATAGCTAGAAGGTTAGGAGTTAGAGAGACACGATTAATCGCGTCTGTACAGGAGTTAGAAGTTAGGAGTTAAGTAAATAGTAATTTATTTTGACTTTTAACTTGTAATTTTTGCATTTTTAACTTATAACTCCTAACTCTTAACTCCTAACTGAATTAATTTTTCCGTCTCGAAAGCAAACAAGATAGACACATGAGCATATCAATTAGACCTGACGAAATTAGCAGCATTATCCAACAACAAATCGAGCAATACGATCAAGAGGTCAAAGTTGCTAACGTTGGTACTGTCCTACAAGTAGGTGACGGTATTGCCCGGATCTATGGTCTGGAAAAGGCTATGGCTGGGGAACTCTTAGAATTTGAAGATGGCACAATTGGCATCGCCCAAAACTTAGAAGAAGACAACGTGGGCGCGGTGTTGATGGGTGAAGGGCTGGAAATTCAAGAAGGTAGTTCTGTAACCGCTACTGGTAGAATTGCTCAAATTCCAGTAGGAGAAGCCTTAATTGGAAGAGTTGTAGACGCTTTAGGTCGTCCCATTGATGGTAAGGGAGACATCAAATCCTCAGAAAGCCGTTTGATTGAATCTCCAGCGCCTGGTATCATTGCTCGTCGATCTGTACACGAACCTATGCAAACGGGGATTACAGCTATTGACTCAATGATTCCCATCGGTCGCGGTCAACGGGAATTGATTATTGGAGATCGCCAAACCGGTAAAACTGCGATCGCGATCGACACCATCATCAACCAAAAAGAAGAAGATGTAGTTTGTGTGTACGTTGCGATCGGTCAAAAGGCTTCCACCGTAGCTAACGTGGTGCAGACATTGCAAGAAAAAGGCGCGATGGATTACACCATTGTCGTCGCCGCTAGCGCCAGTGAACCAGCAACACTGCAATACCTAGCTCCTTACACAGGCGCAACTATTGCCGAGTACTTTATGTACAAAGGCAAAGCTACCCTAGTAATTTACGACGATCTTTCCAAGCAAGCCCAAGCTTATCGCCAAATGTCCTTGCTGCTACGTCGCCCACCCGGACGCGAAGCTTACCCCGGAGATGTATTTTACATTCACTCTCGTTTGTTAGAAAGAGCCGCCAAGCTAAGTGATGAATTAGGTAAAGGCAGCATGACCGCCCTACCAATCATCGAAACCCAAGCTGGTGACGTTTCGGCATACATCCCCACAAACGTAATTTCCATTACCGATGGTCAGATATTCCTATCTTCTGACTTATTTAACGCTGGTATCCGTCCAGCTGTGAACCCAGGTATTTCGGTATCCCGCGTGGGTTCTGCGGCGCAAACCAAGGCAATGAAAAAAGTTGCCGGTAAGATTAAATTGGAACTAGCCCAATTTGACGACCTGCAAGCCTTCGCTCAATTTGCTTCTGACTTAGATAAAGCCACTCAAGACCAGTTGGCACGTGGTCAACGGTTACGCGAACTCCTCAAGCAACCACAAAATTCGCCACTCTCGGTATACGAGCAAGTAGCAATTCTTTACGCTGGTATCAATGGTTACTTAGATGATGTACCTGTAGATAAAGTCACCACCTTTACCCAAGGTCTGCGGGAGTACTTAAAGACTGGTAAAACCCAGTATGCCGAAGGAGTAAGAGCCTCCAAAGCACTAGGTGATGCAGAAGAAGCTGCCTTGAAGGAAGCACTTACCGAATACAAGAAGACCTTCAAAGCAGCAGCGTAATTAGTCATTAGTCATTAGTCATTAGTCATTAGTAAATAACTTAATGGCTATTGACTGTTGACTGTTGACTATTGACTAAGGACTTAGAACTTAAAAATATGGCCAATCTAAAAGCAATACGCGATCGCATTCAGTCGGTCAAAAACACCAAAAAAATCACAGAAGCCATGCGTCTCGTAGCTGCGGCTAGAGTGCGTCGGGCGCAAGAGCAAGTACTAGCGACTCGCCCCTTTGCCGATCGCTTGGCACAAGTATTGTATGGTTTGCAAAGCCGTCTACGGTTTGAAGAAGCAAACCTGCCACTGCTGAAAAAAAGAGAAGTTAAGTCAGTCGGGCTGTTGGTAATTTCAGGCGATCGCGGTTTATGCGGCGGCTACAATAATAACGTTATCCGTCGTGCAGAAAACCGCGCCAAGGAAATCAAGGCAGAAGGTTTAAACTATCAATTTGTGATCGTCGGGCGCAAAGCTACACAGTACTTTCAACGCCGTGATCAGCCAATTGATGCCACCTATAGCGGCTTAGAGCAAATTCCCACCGCAGCCGAAGCCAATCAGATTGCCGATCAACTACTTTCCTTATTCCTTTCGGAAGAAGTAGACCGCATCGAATTAATCTATACCAGATTTCTTTCCTTGGTTAGCTCCCGTCCTGTAATCCAAACCTTACTGCCCCTCGATCCGCAAGGTCTAGAAGCGGGTGATGACGAAATCTTCCGCTTGACAACCCGTGGCGGTAAATTTGAAGTCGAACGGGAGAAAGTGGCTAGCCAAGTCCGCGCGTTGGCTCCTGACATGATTTTCGAGCAAGATCCAGTACAGATCCTCGATTCTCTGTTGCCCCTGTATCTGAGTAACCAGCTATTGCGGGCGCTGCAAGAATCTGCGGCTAGTGAACTAGCAGCGCGGATGACAGCTATGAGTAATGCTAGTGAAAATGCGGGCGAATTGATTAATACCCTCACACTGTCTTACAACAAAGCTCGACAAGCTGCCATTACCCAAGAACTCCTAGAGGTTGTAGGTGGTGCTGAAGCACTAACTTAGGAAAATATTTGTTGTGGATTATGGAAAATAGCCAATTGCTAATGGTTTTAAAATTAGCGATTGGCTATTTTGACTAAGTAAAGCCATATATTCTGACTTTGATAAAAGAAAGGCAGGAGGCAGGAGGCAGAGGGCAGAAGGAAGAAAAAGGTACAAACCTTGCACGCCACTTGCTCATCTTGACTACGAGCCAAGACCGCAGTGGCTCCCCTTGTGGGCAAAAAAATTAAAAACATTCTTTGCGAAAGCGTTGCGGCACGAAGTGCAATGCGTCGCACGAGAAAAGATGTGTCCTTGTTCAAACCTCTTCCCTTTATGGGAGAAGTTTCCCTCCTGCCTCTTGCCTCCTGCCTTCTGCCTTGCCGCCTTTAGCGGCATTGATAATTACGAATTACGAATTACGAATTACAAATTCAAGAATCGCGTATTATAATCGAAGTATGAAGCGCATGGGTCCGTCACGGTTTCGACAGGTTGGCGAACGCTGCTCTGTGATTCAGGTCGAGAGTGAGTCTCCTCTCGGAAATCAAAGGCTCAAACAAAAAGTAAATGCGAATAACATCGTTAACTTTGCTCGTAAGGATGCTCTAGTAGCTGCCTAAACACCTCTTATAGGTTCGAGCGTCTTTAGTCTGACTCCGTTAAGGACTGAAGACCAAACCCCAACGGATGCTCTAGTAAGCGTTCTCTGGTTGGCTTGCTAGCTAAGATTAAATCAGAGAATCCTACGTTCGGGATAATGAACGATTCCCGCCTTGAGGGTCAGAAAGGCTAAACCTGTGAATGAGCGGGGGGTCAATACCCAATTTGGACAGCAGTTCGACTCTGCTCGGATCCACTAAGAATAAATAACAAGTCCACCTGATAATCTTATATCAAGGTGGATTTTGTTTTGTGCTGTCTAAATATGTTAAATCAATAGACCGAATGCAATACGGTTCGGATAAGCATTTTTCACTTTCCTTGTGGTCTGGGTAAAGGGGCAAGGATGTATTCAAAACATGAGTCCCTTTCCCCTTTCCCCTTTAACCGAACCGTATTGAGACCGAGTGGAGCCAAGAAAGGAAGCAATTCAAAATCCAAATCTAAAATTAGTGGACTTTCAGCATTTTCTGATGAAAGGATGTTCATTTTGCCCTACTTAAATTATTTAGCACTTTGATATACCTGAGCCACATCACTATCAATGTGCTAATTTTTACCAAAGTTTATTCAGGCTATTAAAATCTTCTTGGTCTGCATCATCAAGGTTCAAAGCAAAAGTTCGACGTTCTAAATCCTTGCTTTGCTAATTGCTGCAAAACCTTGTCCGGTGATTTAATCCGTAACAGAGCCCCAGCAGCCTTTGACTTTGGGAGAAACGCCAAAGCGATCGCCTCTTCAGTTTTACTATTACTATCGTTGTAGTAAAGATATGCGATCGCCTACCAATCCTGGCCCAACTTTTGCATTGAGGAAATTACCAAGAGTGACGAGAGGCTTTAATGATTCTGTTCTTGAGGTTGTTTGCGTGCAGTTCCAAACCTTCTTCCCCTTTGTTTAAGTACCCGTCGTAACCGATCTGCACTCAAGCTTACCTGGCGTTCAGATGCCAGTTTTTTTGCTAATTGTTTAGAGTTATAAGTCTGTGACTCTTGAGCTAAACAATTTTCTAGATAAACCAAATCTGATTCTGAATATCGAGGTTTTCCACCTCGGCCAGGAGCATCCCACAGACCTGCTAAACCCATCTTTTCCCAACGATGAAGGGTTTGACGTACTGTTGAAATTGCCCAGTTTAAACCTTTAGCAATTTGCTCATTTTTTAAGCCACGATTATTTAGCAGTAAGACTTGAGCCCGATCCTTGGTACGTTGAGGAACATGTTTGGCTTTTCTTAACTCTTCTAAAGTCAGCTTTTCTTGCTCAGTTAGAAAGACTTTTAATCTGCATCCCATAATTAATAACCTTTTACACAGTTAATCGTTGCCATCTTTTCTTAAGAATTTGTTAGCGTTATTCTAATTAATGTCTAAAGTCGATAATAAAGGACTGTATCATTAAAATTCTCCAATTATTCCTATGACTACGGTGATTTATCGAAACTTTAAAAATAATTTTTACGCTATTTTCTATTGGAATGAGAAGAAAAACATATATATAGAAGCCTTCTTCCTTTTTATTCAACTCATCTCTGGAAATTTTTCTTAACTATATCCAAAAAATATCTATTTCCTCGACTTCACATAAATTTTATATTTCACATAACAATATTATTGCTTGAAACAAAAATATATTCAATAC
>NZ_JAAGOG010000190.1:0-15073 GCF_010747425.1 Nostoc sp. UIC 10630 | reverse complement strand
GGTATGCTAACAGATATACGGGCACAACAAGAAGGTGTGATTTCAAAAGTTACAGTCAAAACTGGTCAGTCTATAAGCTCTGAGAAGTTGTTATTTGTTATAAAAAATCAACGCACTAGCCAACTTCAAGCTCAAGAAATTTCTAGTCGCCTGAATCAACAAGAAGCAGAGTTAAGACAGGCTCAAGAACGTTTAGCGCATAAACTGTCACTTCTGAATATAGTAAATCGAGATGCTGTAAACCAGGAGAGGTTGGCAGTCTCGGAGAATCAGCAAAACCAAAAGCAATTGCTGTCCGATCTTGAAGGTACAAAGTCGCGTTATAAACTTGCAGAATTAAACTATAAACGAGCAAAGCTTTTAAAATCAGAAGGAGCGATCGCTGAAGCCAGCTTTGATGCAGCAGAGATCGAACTCAAACAGCGTGAAAGTGAAGTAGAAAGCTTGCAAGCTAAACTTGCAGCCTTACAAGTTAACCAGGATGCTGTTCGTAATGGCTTATCATTATCCAGAACAAGGAGTAACTACGACCCAAGCATTCGTTTAGTAGAATTGCAATTGCAAATTGCTGAAGACCAGCAAGGAATTGAAACCTTGAAAAAAATGATTCAAGGAACTAAAGCAGAGTTTGATCAGGCAAAGAAAGATTTACAACACAAGCAGGTTGTAACAATCAAATCGCCGGAATCTGGAGTAATGTGGCGGCTGACTGCCCAACTTGGCAAGTTTGTACAACAAGGAGAATCGCTAGGGCAAATTGCGGCCTGTAATCAACGATGGGTAGATGCTTGGGTGGACGAGCAGAAGGTGCAATTACTTCAAGTTGGAACTCCAGCCGAGATTAAGCTGAATGGTACAGCGTCATCCGTTACCCTGACAGGAAAAATCTCGGTGATCCGTTCGGGGATCGGGCGATTATCTGCTGGAGAAGATACTGTTGTAGCAATGATGCCAAACTTACCACGACATACGCAAGTGCATATTACATTAGATACGGAACCTAACTCTTCCTCATCCGAGAATATGCATAATGGCAATCTTTGTTACATCGGTTATACAGGGCGGGTGGTATTCAAGGTACGATCTACCAGTTTTTTTGCAGGCTTCTAATTTGCACGTGTTGCCAATAATTATACATATTTCCTCATCCTAATACACTTCTTAAAAGTTTTCGCCTCCGCATTCTCAAGGAATTTTGAGTTTTTACTACTGTTATAAAAATGACGAAACCCGATCCTCAAAAAGTCTTTTCTTCATGGGTCTGGGCACTGTTTATCATCAGTGCCATTGTATTTGTATCAACAGTATTTATTAGTACTTGGACAAGCACAGGACCGACGCTTTTTCCAACCTATGAAGTCAATCCAACCATTACGCGATTATTGCCAACTGGATTACAGGTGCCATCCATCGACTGGGAGTTATCATTTCCTCTTGTTGCTGTTCTTCTAATTTGTGTTTGTCTCCGATTTATTCGCTCTACAAATAGTAGCCGCTTTGTCATGAAATTAATCCTATTATTTCTGGCAACACGCTACTTTATCTGGCGAACAGTTGCCACCTTAAATTTGTCCCATCCAGCTAGTGTAGTTTTTTCTTTAACAATTTATATTTTAGAAGTAATTTCCTTTGTTTCTTGCTGTTTATATACACTGCAAACTATTTGGTCAACCTCCAAAGCCCGAAGTGCACAGGCGAATCAATATTCTCAAGCTGTTCTTTCTACCCAATATTTTCCCTCAGTTGATGTGCTGATTCCTACTTATAATGAGCCAGACTATATTGTTCGCCGAACTGTTATTGGCTGTCAGGCAATGGAGTATCTCAACAAAACTATTTATATTTTGGATGATACTCGCCGCCCTCACATTAAAGCACTGGCACAAGAATTGGGGTGTGAATACATCACTCGCCCAGATAATACCCATGCAAAGGCTGGTAACTTAAATAACGCGTTGAAGCATATTGGCGGTGAATTGATTGTACCTATCGATGCAGACTTTGTGCCATTCAAAAATTTTTTGACTCGAACGGTTGGCTTTTTTCAAAATCCAGAAATTTCCCTTGTCCAGACTCCGCAATACTTTTACAATCCGGACTATCATGCTCGTAATTTAGGGTTAGAAAATTTTCTACCCAATGATTTAGAACATTTCTACGGATTACAGCAATCAAATCGAGATGTGGGCAATAGTGTGATTTGCTGTGGCAGTTCCTATGTTGTTCGACGAAGTTGTCTCGATGCTATTGGAGGTTATTACACTCGATGCTGCGTTGAAGACTTTCAAACATCTTTGCGAATGTTGACACATGGTTTTCGGCTGATTTTTCTCAATGAAGTTCTTAGTACAGGAGAATCAACTCGAACCTATACAGATTTTATAGATCAGCGACTTCGCTGGTTACAAGGAAATTTTCAGGTTTACTTTTGTGGCGATGATATTCCGATTTGGTCGAAACTGAACTGGATTCAAAAAAGCTACAGCATATCGCAGCTTCTTTATTGCTTTCAATCAGTCTTTCGAACTGTTTTTCTATTGGCACCTCTGTGCAGTGCCTATCTTGGAATTTCACCCTTTATTGCAACCCTGCCTGAAATTCTCTACTACTTCATGCCATTCTGGTTGTTGCATATTGCAATTTATGGTTGGGCATCAAATTACCGAGTTTCTTACTTTTGGAACGAAGTATACGAAACAATTTTTTGTTTTCCAGCACTCAAGCGATTGTGTCTCATTATTCGCAATCCTTTTGCAAAAGCAAGTCGAGCTACTCGTAAAGGGGTCAAGGCAGATCGAAAGAATTACAATTTCAATCATACATTACCACTCATTATACTTTTAGCATTGTCGGTATTGATTATTGGATTAAATCTTGTTGGGGTACAATTTGGAGTTTGGTTAACTTTGGATGAAAGTTCTGGTGTATTAATATTCTGGCTTTTCTACAATGCTCTATTTATGGGAGTAGCTATTCTATCAGCTATCGACCAGCCAATTCGGCGGACAATGGATCGTTTCCCTTTAAAAACAGCTTGTAAGATTACAGTCAAAGATCAAGTTTTTTTGGGTTACACTCAAAACCTTTCTGAAGGTGGAGCTAGAGTTTTGTTGATTACGCCAGATGTCGCCCTCAATACATCAATTGTCGAGGTTACATTTTTGGAGTATGGCTTTTCCATACAGGCGGAAATTGTACGTTTTTTTGTCAAGAAGGATCAGTTCGGCATCGCCCTGCAATTTGTCCAGGTTGAAACTGAGCAACAGCGTAAATTGGTTGAGGTACTGTATACCGAAATGACTTGGTGGAAACAGCGCAAGAAGCCTGGAACTTTAGACTCTTTTCTGGCAATGATAGCCTCCACAATTCAAGCAAGACCACTTCTCAATCGGTATGACTGAACAATCATTAGTCTATACTTTTGCAGTTTTTTCATGTCCTGTTTAAGTAATTATAATTAGTTGACTTGGGCTAGTTGAATAAAATAACTGTTTAGCAATGCTTAATTTTGAACGATATTTAATATTAATATTGTGCTTAAGCATACTTTTAGTGAACCAGAGTTCAATTTTCATAGAAACACTTACTCTTTTATCCTTTATGCAAGCCAATCAACTCACCTTGTCAGAGCAAATTGATCGAACTCGTACAGGAAATATTGTTATCCAGGTTGTTAATTCTAAGCAACAACCAGTCTTTGGTGTAGAAGTTAAATTTGAGCAGGTTAAGCATGAATTTGAGTTTGGTACAGCACTCAGTACTGAAATATTTGCTCAAGGCGCTAATCGGGGTGAAAGTAGCGAGGACACTGTTGGCGAATTCAGAAAAAATCTTTGCTCGGTTGCTTAGTTCAGCAATTATCGAATAAGCTGCTGTTATGCCAACGTCAAAGCAATGGGTTTACTCTTGCATTACACCTTTGAGTCATTACGTGTAATTACTGCCTATATATCCATCTTCTGTCACTCTCCGGGAGGGCGATCGCTAGAAGCCTGATGAGGCAATCAATACAAGCTATACTATTAGAAAAAAATGAGTCTTGTATTTGTTATTAGAAAAGAATCGCGCGATCGCTTGCTATACAAAAGCTCTAGAATCCAGAAATGGCAAATGTTTTAGGAGAGTGACAGAAGAGGGATAAACCAGCCTTCTTCTGTTGACCATCCTTTGAGCGCTCACTTCCATTTAGCAGCTAGGTTAAAACCTGGAACTTTTTGACTTTTTGTGACCTTAATGTTTGGCAGAAATAGAGAAACCCCTGGTTCTAAACCTAAGCTATCAAGTGACCGCCAAATTTCATCTTCCCCAAGGATAAATTCATTCTTTTTTAATCTCAAACAGAACTGTACTTTTTGCGCTCTGAGCCAGTTAGCTAACTTTACAGAACAAAATTCTCTGTCCCCTAATACAACAGTTTGATATTTATTGAATAATGGTAGTACTTGAGAAAATATTTTTGATTGCTCCTCAAAATTGCTATTTCCCAATCTGGGTAAAAATTCCCAATATATTGGGATAGCTCTTTGGTCATAAATTAAACTAATCATCATTAAATTGTTTCGCTGCCATTTAGTCCTATCAATTACTAAATAAATTCTTTGATTCTCCTGAAAGTTTTGAGTTAACCAGGTTTTTATTATCGGAAACCAAATGGACTGAATATTGAGTATTGGTAGTGATAAGAATCTTGGAATTTTCTTGCGTCTGCTTTGAAATAATATTGGTAAAGGTAAGGCATTTGCTATTTTTTCTAGACTGACTCCTTTAATATCTTGTAGTACATTAATCAGCAGGTTTAAAAACAATAATTGGGACTCTGAGAGTTGATTTTCTAAGTTCGTTTGATACGATGGAGGTAACATTTTCAATAGATAGGTCTTCTTGACAATGATTGACCTATCTTTTTCTACCATAATTCGGTCAAACCTTTGCATGATTTGGAATATAAGCCGCGTGTCGCCCCTTCAGCGAAAACCGTAAAGTTTACACCTTAGCAGTGTCACAGATTACTGGACTTTATGAACTAAACTTATGGGTAGGACTGAAAACAATAGTGATGGTAGTGCGTTCAATTCAGCATTGGAATAAAACTACACAAGAGCTGCAATTTTACATGACTAGTCTCGCCGGTGATGCAAACAAAATTGGTAGTGCAATTCGACAGCATTGGGGAATAGAAAATTCTGTTCATTGGACATTAGATGTTACTTTTCATGAGGATGAGTCCCGAATTCGTTCTCTGCACAGCCCACAAAACTTTGCTTTACTACGTCGCATTGCCCTCAATGCTTTAGAGCGAGAATCATCTTTTCGTCGCAGTATTCGCCAAAAATCACGACGAGCAGCTACATGCTTTCTGTGTTGGCTGCGGCTCTCTCAAACTCAGACTCTCTGCCATAATCTCCCTGTCAATAGAGTTTGAGACGCGCTAACCCTGCTTCATATCTGAACATTGCTTACTTAGCAGTTACATTTGTCTTGATTTTCATGTATCTAAAGAAGTAAAACGTGATCACTTTGGAATGATAATTTCTTGACACTACCTTCATCTAAATCTTAATCATTATTTTTTGTAAACAAGTCTAGCATCGCTATTATAAAAATCTTGATGAGAGGTAAGTTTAAAAGAAGAAACTAATTGAACACTACTGGTTGTATTTCTAAAGCTGTAAGAATGACCAGCATGTAGTTCGAGGATTTGAAGCACTTTTAACTGCTTGGTTAAACCCGAACCTTCTTACACTATCGTTAGCCTTAGAACGCAAGTTAACGCCAATAGGCATTTTACACTTCTTCCGGTAGGGTTTGTAGTGTCTACTGGCAGGAAGCAAATCCTTGTACCAGAAAGCTCAAAGGATTAGAGCAAACTTTAAACATACTGCGATTGCTACATAACTGGGTTCAACTTGGCAGTGGTTTAAGCAAAAAACTACACCAATACACACAATGTCCAAGCGAGAAGGACGTGCCAGATGTTATCACAACAGCAATCAGAGTGTTATTACCAGGAAATTCTACGCGACTCGTACTATTCTCACAAACTAGAGCAGATTGCTCGTAAATACACTAGGGATACAAGCTTATCTTGGGAAGATGCCGTTCAGGCAGTGCATTTAAAAGTTTTTCAGACTATTCAAGCTGGAAAATTTCAGTCAAGGGAAGTGGAACAGTTTTATCATTGGGCTTTCACGGTAGCTAAGTGTGAAGTCATTGATTTTGTTCGTAAAGAAAGACTGCGAAATTATCAAAGTTTAGATTGCGTTATTCCTGAGACAGATATAGCTCTGCTAGATACGATTCCTGATGAATATAATGCCTTAGACGCAGCAGAGCGTGCAGATTTGATTATTAAAGCGGTAGAGGCGATTCACCAGCTTGATCAAAAGCATCCTCATCAAAAATACCTTAAGCTGTGGCAAGGGAAGATTGACGAGAAAACACAAAAGCAAATTGCTAGTGAACTAGGAGTTAGCCAAAGTGAAGTTTGTAAACGTTGGCAGGAACTTGTAGAACGAATTGCTGAGGCGTTAGGATTACTTAAATTTGAAAACGTTAAGCAAAAACAGCAAGCAATTGGCAAGCAGAAAACAGAACACAAATGTTCGAGGAAACAATGGTAAACCAATAGCTCATATATTGGATATTGCTCAAATTTGTAAAGATTTAAACGAGCCGTCATAATTGGGCGTGCTCGTTCGTTAACTAATATATAGATATAATCACACTCCAAATCCCCAACATTAAGGTACCTTCGTTGGGTATTACAAAGTTATGCGTATAAATAGGAATAATACACAAACTAGTAACATGCCAATCCCACAGGCTGGAGAAATCTGGGAAGTGAGTCGTTTGGTGCAAAGTCCTCTAGAATTCTCACGTGAAGAGCAACAATCTTTGTACCCCTCTTCAGTACAAAGATTTTTAGCAGGAAGCTTACCACCGCGCTATGTGATGATTGTCAAAGAACCTGAATCATCAGTAGAAGCACAACAGTGGGCAATTGTCACTGTGATGTTGTTATCTGTCAAAACAGAGTTTCTCAACGATGTGGATTTGTTGATTCCTCCAGAGATGTCTGGGGTTGGACAAGATTTGCTAACTGAGACTTGGCATGTTGTTCCTGCATTAACTTGTAATTTACTACAACCAGTTGGAAAAAGGCTCTCACGCGAGATTTATGACCACTTGTTGGCAGTAGGAGATTATTACCACGGGTTAATTGAGGAACTACCAGCAGTGTCGGAAACTTATAGATTAGGACTAATAAGTGGGAACTTAGGTGCTGCAAAAGACTCAGCAATTCAAGCTTTTCATGAGCAAGAGGAAGCTTGGAGTGATGTGTTGACAGTGCCAGTGGCAGCTTACCAGACTTACTTAGAAAGCATAAAGTTTACGAATG
Organism: Nostoc sp. UIC 10630; assembly: GCF_010747425.1. NCBI lineage: Bacteria > Bacillati > Cyanobacteriota > Cyanophyceae > Nostocales > Nostocaceae > Nostoc > Nostoc sp. UIC 10630. The sequence goes on along the minus strand of NZ_JAAGOG010000190.1, from coordinate 7,674 downwards.
CAGTATTAGACGAAGCATTGCATCTAGAACAAGAGTGAGCAGAAGTTTCTAGAGCAATACATGAATATTGATGAGTTGGTAACTGCAAAATATTTTTGAGCTTGAATATAAAGGAATGTAAATTAATATTTTGCACTTGGAGCTTTTATATCCTGATTGTACTTGTAAAAATGCAAATATCCTAACGAGCTAGCGTAAACCTTCCTTGCTTTACCGTACAATAAATTCCATAAATCCCCCAACACAAATATTGGTAGCTAAAATTCCTGGATTTTAGAGAACACGGTAAGGGCTAAAAGATTTATCCTGTAACGCCACAAAATTTTTTTTGCAAGTTTTGGAATATTTCGCGTTTGATGATCGTTATAAGAAATAGAAGCTGCAAATCATTAAGTTTATAGGTAGAGGAGAAAGCCTAACTGTAAGTCAATAGGTTCAGTTAAGCATTTTTCTCTCTTCTGCTTCCCTTAGCAGTTTAGCTGAAACACATATGAATTTACCAGTTCTCGTAGAGTTAACTACGGAGTCACAATATGGTTAGACAGCACAAACACTTGTTAAGAAGATTTAATCAGTTACCTGTCCTAGCGATGCTAGCTATTTCAATATTTACTTTGACCGCTCAAAAAACTTTAGCGATACCTCTTAAACCCATTCTTGATCAAAAGAGTAGGTACATCTTAAAAGAAGTGTTTGGTATTGACTCTGGTACACAAACAGTATCGCCAACAAATCAACTATCAACTAATACGCAACAAAAAACAACTAATTCTCCCTCGACAATTTATACCTATCCCTCATCAACTGGCATATCTATTTACGCGCAAACTTATCCAGGATATACATTAAGTTGTCCTCCAGCATCTTCAACTTATTCTGCGCCCTATACACCCCTATATCAACAAGGGAATCCAGGATACATACAAAGCTCTTCTCCAACACCGCCAGGATATCCAGCATCGAATTACATACCCACATATCCACAAGGGAACCCAGGATATCCGGCAGTACGATCAAATCCCATCATAATCATTAATAGCTATTGAAAAGTGAGGTAAGAATACTAATTTTTGTTTTAGAACACCGCGATATTTGTTACTAGTTTTGAAGTATTTTGCATTTGGGTAAATTACATATCTCTGGCATAATTGTCTAATTAAAAATATACAATCTTTGACTGGTAAGACTTTGCTGAAATGCTTTATAAAAATATTTACCATCTAAAATAATTTTACAAGTCAAGTTACAAAAGATTTTTGCTTTTTCAATACTTTCCTGAATTAAAAAAAGTGGATTTAAGAAGATGTTTACAACTCGTAGTTTGTCTTTTTTATTCTCTGTTCCAACGATAGTGTTACTTTCTTGCTCAAATGTTCTAGCTCAAGATTGTAAGATAAAAACTATAAGCGGTCTTCCACATTCATTTACAGGAGTATCAAGATGTCAAAATGATAACGAGTGGGCTTCTGAAGCTCAATCCAGATGTCAGGCAGCAATCACAGCAGAGTACCCTACTTCCGCGTTTCGTATTAGACAATTGTTCACACCTACCTATCGAGGTAATTTAGTAGTTGAAGATAAGTGCAAAAGAGAGGTTCTTGGTCAATGTGTTGATTACTACCGCGAATGTACCGCGACATTTTCAGAACTCAATTGTCAAGCTGAAGTTTGTAGAAGAAAGGATAGCTTTTAATACCGTGATAATTCGGTTATGATTTGTGAAAAAAGAATGGGGCTTACAGCCCTAATTGACTAAAAATGGAGTGTAGGTAAATGAAGAAAAAATTGTATTTTTGTACACCTTGCTCTGAAACCAAATAGGGTTCAAGTCCCCATCAATTACCCTACATTCCACACCCTTATTTTTGACGTGAACGAAGTTTTACAATTAAAGTCTGATTGCTAACTGTTAGATTTTGTCACTGTAGTTTTATGAAAATAAGAACTCTTTTAAAAATCTTACTAATCACTATTTTAGGTTTCTTTTTTGTTATAGGAGGTTTTTCTATAATCTTCGCCAATGAAATACCATCAACAGAATCCAAATTTGAAAATGAGGTAAGAGAAGTAATACTTAAAAATCCAGAAATCATTATAGAAGCAATTGAGAAATATCATATACAGCAAGAAAAAAAGCTGATACAACAAAGAAAAACTAATTTGAATAAACTTCTCTTGAAACCAGAAAAACTAGTCGCTGATTCTCCTCGAAAAGGAGCACAAAATCTAGACATAATTTTGATTGAGTTTGCAGACTTTCAATGTTCTTTTTGTTTAGAAGTTCAACCTGTCCTTAAAAATTTTATAGCAAAACATAAGAATGAACTAACTTTTGTTTATAAACATCTTCCTTTATTTACTATTCATCCTGATGCTATGAATGCTGCTAAAGCTTCTTGGGCAGCAGGCAAACAAGGTAAATTTTGGGAATATCATGACGCATTGTTTGAGAACCAAAAAAAATTAGGAGAAGAACTTTATTTGGAAATAGCAAGCTCTTTAAATCTCAATATGGAGAATTTCAAAAAAGACAGTGAACTTGCAACAAAAGAAATTTTAAAAGATATTGAACTTGCTTCAAGTTTAAATATAACAAGTACTCCTTTTTTTATATTAAATCATGAGTTTATTAGTGGAACTATTAAAGTAGAAGATCTAGAAACTCTACTTAAACAAGCAAAGGCCCGAATGTTAAAAGTGACGTGAGTTCGACGGGTTGAAAATTTTGCATCCGTTGCGCATGAAGGGCTGCATCGGCAATCAACGTATCTCGCTGGCGGATGTAACTGCGTAACACACAGATGTGGTCATCTAGGCGAAATAAGCCTGCTAACAGTCCATAACTGTGTAAGTTGCCTCAACCATTGACAATCTAGAGCAGCAATCCAGTAGAAGATATTGACAAATTATGCAGAGTATGTAGTATTAAAATTAAAAATTTCTCCAGCATTCCTTTCAAGCATACGAGCAAGAACGTGGAGATTGTGAACAACAGCCATACGTCAAAGGTAAAAAAGGTTTTTGCGTAAGCCAATGTAGCAAGCTTTATCCCCTTGCCACTGACCTATATGAGCTAAACTATGCTCAACGCTAACGCGCTCGCGTTTTGTGTAAGCCTTAGCCTATAACCATTTTCTATATCCACCCAAACATCTCAACTGTATAGTTGCAGGTTATTTTGTCTTCACACACATTCCTGTATGTCACTGAAAAGATAAGATGAGCAAGTTGCTCACTTTATGCCTTCAAAGCGGGTTGCTCAACTTCTGCTTTCGAAGTAAAGACAGTGAACTGAAACAGAAAGCAACCCTGTTGCTTGATCTGCTGGTTCATAACAGCTAAAGTCACAATCACTTTTTTGAAAGTTTAATTACCCAACCTTAATTTGATAGTTCGGTCTATTGATAGCTACTTGCTTGACGGCTAAACATAAGATGATATTGTCCACCTCTTACTATTAATTCCTCATGACTTCCTATTTCTATAATCTTGCCATTTTCTAAAACAATAATCCGGTCTGCCAGTTTGGATAAAGCTAAACGATGACTGATGAAAACAGCCATCTTATTAGCAGCAATGGTACGTAAAAGCTGGTAAATTTCATGCTCGGTTTTCGGATCGAGTGCGCTTGTCGGTTCGTCCAAAATTAATAGTTCTGCCGAGGATAATCGCATCAGCGCACGAGCGATCGCAATTCTTTGCCACTGTCCTTGCGATAAGTCTACCCCACCTGCTAATTGCTTACCTAATAGCGTCTCTAAGCCTTGGGGCAGATTGTCCACTACCTTGGCAATTCCAGCTGCCCTCAGTGCCTCTTTGATGGCGTTAACATCCTGTAACGCAGATAAGTACCCAAAACCCACATTTTCACACACTGTGGCTGGAAACCGAGCGTAATCTTGCATCACCACAGCAAGGCGTGAGTATAGCTGTACCAAGCCAATTTCGCGCAAATCCTGTCCATTCCACAAAATTTCGCCACTTCCTGGATCGTACAGGCGACAGAGTAACTTAGCCAGAGTTGTTTTCCCCGCACCATTTTCCCCAACTAAGGCGATCGTTTGGTGCGGCTGAATTGTGAGGTTAATGTTGTCCAGAATCTTGCTGCCACTACCTGGATAAGAAAAAGACAAGTTCTTGATTTGGATTCCCTGTTGCTTGGCGATCGCCTTTGGTGTCAAAGACAATTTAGCAGCAGTATCCTCCCTTGAGGCTAACGATAACCGCAATTTCGGCTTCAGTTCTAATAATTGAAAAATCGGACGAGTCCCCAACACCACATCATACAAGTTAGACCCATTATTAATTAGTAAAAACAAACTCTGGCGTACTTGTAGGATCAAACCTGCATAAAGTGCTAAATCTCCTAAAGTATAAATTCCGCGTAAAGCTCCTATAACAACATAAATGTAGGGTAAAGCGGTTCCTAATCCATTCACCATTGACCAAGTGATTACCAGCACCGTCCCTTTTTTGCGGATTTGCTGCATCGATCTAAACATGGTCTGGAAAAGATTTTGCCACCGCTCCAGCAATAAAGGTTGTAGCTGAAATAAGCGTAATTCTTTGGCATAAGCTTCACCCACTAAGACATCCCTATGCAAGTTCATTTGGCGGACAAGACTCGCCTGAGTTTCTTCGACTTCCCAGCTTTTTTTGCGGTAAGTCAATTCCACATAAATCGCTGGTGTAGCAGAGGTAAATAAAATTAACGGTATCCACCAAGCAATTGAGCCAGAGAGCAAAATAGCAGGAATTAAAATAAAAAAACCATGCAAAGTTGTAATTACAAACAAGGATAGTTCCTTGAGCCGTTCTATTCCTGTTTCTGCCAGTTGCACCAAGTTCAACAATTCGGGGGTTTCAAATAACGCGATATCCGCAAAATTAGCAACTTTATTCAGCACAATACTTTGAGCGAAACCTTGAACGCGATCGCGCAGAGAAGAAAAAACCAAGCTAGCGATCGCGTTCATTGATTCGGTTAATAAATTAAGTAGTATTAATCCTCCAATGCTCCCAAGTAAGATTGGCTCCTGTAGGATAAAAATGAGCGAGCTTACTGTTGTATATTTCCCTAATAAATGGGAGATTTGGTCAATAATAATTTTGTTGAATAACAGTGAAATTGCTGGGCTAGAACCACTAATTAAAGTTAAAAATATCAGAGTGCGTAACTCAGTAGGTGCTGATTGAATTACTAACATCAGACTACGCCGAAAAGTTTGAAGCAGGCTGAGTTCACTTGGTTGCATTTAAGGTTAAATAATATCTTTCATTTAAATATTCTAATCAACAATAAATATTTTTGAATTCATCGTTCATTTTATTTCAAATTATATACAATAGAGTTGTAAAAACTTTCGACTTTATTACTATGTTTAAGCAAAATTTAAAGTCTTCAACAGAGCTGCTAATACAGCTAGCTAAGACCGATAAAAGACTGCCCTATCGCAAACCTGAAGTTTTTTCGCTTGGTAATTTAGAACAGATTCAGGCTGGGGTTAACGGATCTCAAAATGATGGACCTAATACATCTTACTGGTGGAATCCTTGACTAAAATTAAGATTTTTTCTGGCGTTGCTGAGTATGAGGATGAATTGATTTACTTAGGTACAGTTTGATACCACAGTAATTTGTTTTTTTTGAGCTTATGAACATTTATAATTCATCTAATTCTCCAACTTCTGGAATCACATCTTCTTTTTAACGAGAAAGGCAGAAGGTAGAGTTTCTACCCTTTGCCCAGAAGTTCTGGCGACCGCAAGGGAGCAAGGGCCTAAGTCCCCCATCATAATCTCTGATTTGGTGGCTAAGAATTGAGCGGGGTTAAAGCCCCGTTCAAATTCTTCCCTTCTGCCTTCTTTACCTCCTTCATTGGTTTGACAACCCATAATATTGACTTACATTTTTAAACATTCTTTTTTAAAGATTCTTTTTTCAGATCCTCAGAATATACTTTTGGTAGATTGTATGTGTCAATAAAATTGGCATTAGCAAAAACGGGTGGAACGCAGTCACATTGTATAAAACAGTGATTTTGTTTACCTTTCCATTTGCTGTTATTGTGATTTTTAAGGGTATTTAATATATTTAATATTGGGTTTGCATACTAAATCTATACAAGACAATGTTACCCAAGGTTTTCCACAATTTTGGTTGGATACATCTCCTTTAGGTAGTGTGGTCTTGCAAAGATAGGCGTTCTTTAATTTGTGTTTTGGGACTGTGGCATTGGTGAGAGTAGCATCGGTGAGATTGGCACCTCTGAGATCGGTATTGGTGAGATTGGCATTGGTGAGATCGGCATTAGTGAGATTGGCATTGGTGAGATTGGCACCTCTGAGATTGGCACCTCTGAGATTGGCACCTCTGAGATTGGCACTTCTGAGATCGGCATCTTGAAGATTAGCAGCGCGCAAATCGGTTCCCATCAAAGAAGCTTGACTGAGCTTGGAACCGCTGAGGTTCGAATCGCTGAGGTCGGCTTCTGAAAGGAAAGCGTTAGATAAATTGGCATTACCAAAGTCCGCGTTTTTGAGGATAAAGAGGTCTAATTTGATTTTGGAAAGTTCGAGACTGTTCAGGTTAATACCGTTTAGAAGATTTGCTTTTTTCTTTTGGTTTTCACACTCTTCTCTCTTCTCTTTTGTATTGTTTGATTCAACACAACTTCGGTCTTTACTAACTAACTTTGTTTCTCTCAAGAAATTAGTAAGCAAGTCGCGGCGTTTTGTATCTAAACGTAGCAAGTTTAAGGTGGTTAAAGTTTGCGCCCTCGCGATAGCCTCCAATTCTTTGGACTGACTGTCTTTTACTTCTGTTAATATTTTCACTATCTTGTCTCTGTCTGTTTTTTTTATCACCTTTTCTTGTAATTTTTCTAATACATCAATGAGTTGGGAAAATGAGTCTAGATTATTAGAGTTTTGGTTTTCTGTACCAATCTGGTAGGAACCTAGTTTTTTATCAATCAGTATGTCTGTCATTTGATTGAAATAGTTGTCTAGGGCTGTTTGCTGGTATCTTTCTGCTGCAATTTGTACTTGGTTATTTTGGAAACTATAGTTTATCCAAAGACCTACTAAGCCCAAGAAGGTAGCTCCCCCTATTAATTGCAGAATATCCCATAAGTTTTTACCAGCAAAGCCAGTGTTTTTGTAGAACTGGGATAGCCCATTTCTTGGAGGTATGTCGCGCTCTTGATTGTTTAGAGGTATGTAATACTCTTGTCGTATACGGTGTTGCTTTTCTGTTTCGGAGTAATCAATAGCTTGCTGATTTTCTTGTTTATTCAACATTTTAATCGCCGTCCTTCTCTAAAAAAAGAATATCTCAAACGGAAAATGATGATTTTCCTGTAATTTGTCAAAAAACAAATGAAAATAAAGGAAAATATAAAGAAAAATATTTAAATCAAGAATTTTATTAAACATATTCCCTATTTTGTTGATTTTATAGCTTATTTAATTGATTTTGATGATTTAGTAAGATAGAAGCTAAAATTGTTCCAATTTATAGATGGGTCTAGATAATTAGCGGATGATGAAAAAGTTTGACTTCTATTCTATAAATGAATGAGTCAATGTAGACAATTATTGCAACATTTTTTAGTATTGTATCCGTTCAAAAGAATGTTTTATTTGATGCAATGTTTTAGGTAAAACTAACAA
>NZ_JAAGOG010000189.1:0-15091 GCF_010747425.1 Nostoc sp. UIC 10630 | reverse complement strand
CCATTCCCCATTCCCCATTCCCCATTCCCTTCAATTTGCAACTCGAACCTTATCACCATCTTTGAGATATCCTGCACCATCAACTACGATGCGATCGCCTAATTGCAACCCACTCTTGATTTCTACTTTGTCGCCATTTGTAGGATTTTCTAAGTCCACTTTCTGACTGCGAACTATATCTCCACTTGATAAGGTGAATACAATTACACTTCCATCTGCTTGAGATTGGACTGCTTTTTGCGGCACTACCATCGTCATCCCTGAGTTAGTAGTAATTGCAGCATTCGCAAACATCCCTGGTTTAAGCAAAGTTGTTGGCGGTAAGTCAATTTTGACTGTAGCCTCTCGCCTTTGATCGTTCACTTGTGGTTGGATCTCTCTGACTCGTCCTTGCGATCGCACGCGCTGATCGACATCGGAAGTAATTTGCACAGATGCGCCAATTTTCACTTGATTTAATTGAATTTCAGGAACCTTCGCTTGAAGTTCTAACTTTTCATCTCGGATAATCGAAAATAGCTTTTGTGTGCCACCAATCACGGTTCCCACCTGCGTTTGCGGCGGTACACCAGTCACATCACCGACTCTGGCCAATTTCTCCGCAATGACTCCAGAAACTGGCGCACGCACCACAGTTTGTTCCAACTGAGTTTGTAGTTGTTGCACCCTAGCGGCACTGCTGCGGACATCAGCTTTGGCTTTGTTGATAATAGCTTGAGCGTTACTAATATTAGCCTGGGCGCTGCCGATATTGGCCTGGGCACTACGCAGGTTTTCTTGGGATAGATTCACAACTTGTATGGCAGTTTTTACAGCGTAGGAACGAGTATCAAGTTCTTGCCTACTAATGGTTCCAGAATCAGCTAGTTGTTGATAGCGCTGATAATTTTTGGCGGCTTCTTCTAGCTTTGCTTTCGCTTGAGCTAAATCTGCTTGTTTTTGCTGGACTATGGCTTTATTTGATGCTAAATCTGCCTGCTTGGATGCCAAATCTGCTTGTTTGGATTCCACATCGGCTTGTTTTGATTCGACATCTGCCTTTGCTTGGGTAATTTGGCTTTGCAGTATGGAACCATCCAACACCGCCAAAACTTGACCTTTTTTGACAAAAACCCCTTCTTTCACATCTTCAGGGATACTTTTGATTTGTAAACCGTTTGTCTGTGGTAAAACCGGAATTAAATCACGTGCTGCAACAGTTCCAGTAGTTTTAAGAGTACGCACAACACGGGCGGCTTCTACTGTGGCAATGGTAACTGTCATTGATGGGTTAATTTTTTTAGCTGCTACCGCGTTTTGTTGGCGGGATGGAAGATGACTTAATATACTCATTCCACCAAAGGCGATCGCAATTCCTAAACCAGCACCCAAAAATAATGGCTTCAACCATGCCTTAGTTGGTTTTTGCTCTGATTTGCTCAAAAAGCTAGCATCCTCAGAGGTTATAGGTTCTTCCACCTCGATTTCTGAAACACTTTCATCGCTCACAGTCCGACCTCCACTTTCTGTCTACCCATACCAATCTTGGTATTTTCTTAAGAAAACTTGAAATTTATTTACTTCCCATCAACTATGACGCATTTCATAGTAAATGTCTTTTATTTTTAACCGTATATAATAGAACTTCTTTGCTAAGAAAAATTACTGCTATCAAATACTTGAAGCCTTTCTGTAGATTATGATACAAGAAATTATTTCATCTCATCTAGCTACTCTAAATCACACAATATATCCATTTAGATCACCGTCAACCAATGCTTATATATGAAAAACTGATAAAGCTAATCTAGAATTATTTAATTAAAATTTGAGCTATCAATGTATGTTATTAAACCAGTAAAAGCTTTTATCTACGCAAACCCTAATTCTTTTAAAGCCTTTGTCTCGTCAGGAAGTCGTACATCCAGGGATAGTTCAAGCTAGCGTCTACAGCTAGACGTGAGTTACAAATGAGCAAACTCCATTACCCTAAATTCCAGCCAGGGCGATCCTGATAGTGGAATTTTGAAATCAATCAAATCAATAAATAATTGATATTTACCAGAGTCACCAGATATGTTCAATGCCACTGAAATTTTAATTGATGCCTTTGTAAATGAAATTAGAGAAGGCTACCGTCGCACTTATGGCTGCTTCAAAAATGATTATCAGGACATTATCGCCTGGGCTGGTAACATGGCTTTGGAAAACATTGCCAATAGCGATGCCCTTTATCACAATGTTGAACACACAGTTCTTGTCACCCTTGTGGGGCAAGAAATCTTACGTGGCAAACACATCAGAGAAGGCGGTGTTTCCAGTGAAGACTGGTTGCATTGTATTATTTCCTTAGTGAGCCATGATATTGGCTACGTTAAGGGAGTTTGCCGACTAGACCAAGAGGCAGTAGGCTTATATTCCACAGGTAAAAATGGCAAAATGGTTTCTGTAGCTCCTGGCGCTTCTGATGCCAGTCTCACGCCGTATCACGTTGATAGAGCCAAGCTTTTTATTGATGAGCGTTTTGGAGGTCACAAGTTAATAGATGCTGAGGCAATTAAAAGCAATATTGAACTAACACGATTTCCCGTGCCTGCGGCAGAAGATCATCAAGATACAAAGTGCTTTGCTGGGTTAGTCCGGGCTGCTGATTTGATTGGTCAACTAAGCGACCCACGTTATCTGAAAAAAATTACTTCTTTATTTTACGAGTTTGAAGAAACTGGTGTAAATAAAGTTTTGGGCTATAAAACCCCTGCCGATTTACGGAATAACTACGCTAAGTTTTACTGGAATGGAGTCTATCCCTATATCCAAGAAGGGCTGCATTACCTATCATTGACACAACAGGGCAAACAAATTCTCGCTAATCTCTACTCAAACGTGTTTGTTGTAGAACACGAAAAACAACAGCAAGAACAGCAGAAGTATTTAGAGAAGTTAGGAGTGGGTAGTTGAGAGTTAGGAGAGACGCGAAAAATCTGTGTCTGTACAGGAATTAGGAGTGGGTAGTGGGAAGTTGAGAATGATGAGTTATGAATTAAGGTGACATGACTCTGGGCTGAAGCCTCGGAGCTTCTAAGAATCACTTCTTAGCCTTCCTAGTTGTTCCCTTACGGGTTTTCGACTTTGACCTAGACTGAGATATCTCAATTGCTGGCAAACCGTCTGCATAGGCGTTTTGGATTCCGACGTGTCCCGCCGTACTAATGAGTTCTATTCCTCTATTTCTAATTACTTGTCCACTAGCAACATCGCGGTCTGTTAAGTATCCACAATTTTCACAATGATGCACTCTAACGCTCAAATCTTTTTTAACTGTTGCACCACACTCAGGACACTCTTGAGAAGTCCCCCTAGCGCTGACTTCGCCAAAGAATTTACTACGCTTCCAACAAACGTACTTGGTGATAGTTCGGAACTGCCCAAAGCCAGCATCAAGCATTTGTTTGCCAAGCATCCCCTTAGCCAAAGTGCGGTAATCCAAATCTTCCATGAAGACCATATCACCAGCATCACAAAGGGCATGAGCTTGTTTAAAGTGGAAATCCTTACGGATATTGTCAATAGTGTGGTGCAGTCTAGCAACTTTAATGCGTTGTTTCTCGTAATTAAAAGAGCGCTTTTTCTTCCTAGAAAGTCTGCGTTGCAGCAATTTCAGCTTGCTTTGCATCACCTTCAGGAATTTAGGCGACCTTACAAGAACTCCGTCGCTAGTTGCCAAAAACTTTTCAAGTCCAACGTCTACCCCAATCGGATGACCATGAGGCATTGGACTGGGAACGTTAACATCACATTGAATATTGATGTCAGCGTACCAAATATTAGCCTTGTTAATTATCCGAACCTGTTTAACCACAAATCCGCTTGGGATTGGGCGATGCAAGTTAATTGGAATCAGCCCCAGTTTGGGCAAGGCAATATGTACCCCGTCCACAGGATTTTGCTTGAACTGGGGGAACAACAAAGATTTAAATTGCCCAAACTTTTTAAACCTGGGGAATCCATGCCCAACTTTTTGAAATCCATCCCATGCTCGGTGCAATTGTTTAAGTGCTTGTTGCAAAACTTGACTTGGCACTTGACCCAATCGGGGGAATACTTTTTTAGCGCTTGGTAAGGCATTAAGTTGCTTCACTTCGCTGGGAAAAGGCAAGTCAGCAGCTATGATGTACTCATGGACAATCGAGCATCTGTCAACCATGCACTTCCGACTATTGCACCAATCCTTGATTTCTCGCAGCCCGTAATTATAGGCAACGCGACAAACATCCATCCACTCAAGGAGCGACTGTTCTTGAGTGATGTTGGGATAGATTCGATAGCGGTAATTCATAGTTAGCATTCCACTATTTTCGTATATTTAGTGGCAAGTGCAGCGCTAGTAAATATAAAGCCATGCTAGAAGCACGGGGTTTTAGACCCAATTTTTTGATAAAACTTTAAAACTCATAAACTCATAACTTATAACTCCTAACTACTATGGATTGGTGGCGACGACTAAAGAAAAATCCTTTGGCACAATTTGGGGCAATTTTGCTGTTAATTTTCTACATAGCAGTAATTGCAGCAGATTTCGTGGCTCCTTATGACCCTTATGCCTCACAGCCTAATGGTTCACTGCTGCCGCCAACTCAGATACACTGGGTTTCTCAATCAGGACAGTTTATCGGGCCCCATGTTTATCCCACAACTCAGGGAGACACAAATTTAGAAACAGGCGATCGCCAACTCATTGTAGACTTCAAAAAGCCATCACCTGTACGTCTATTTGTTTCCGGGCCAGAATACCGATTGTTGCAGATGAGTTTGCCACTACCCCCCAAGTGGGATGAAGTCACAATTTTTCCTGGTATTCCCTTAAATTGGCATTTATTTGGCACAACAACTGACGCAAAAGTCAATATCTTAGGTACTGATGACCAAAGCCGCGACCAATTTAGTCGCCTCTTACATGGCGGTCGCATCAGTATGTTTATTGGGATTTTTGGCATTATCATTACCTATCCCCTTGGTTTGCTCATCGGTGGAATTTCCGGTTATTTAGGCGGTGTGACTGATAGCGTCATTATGCGCTTGGCAGAAGTGCTAATGACTTTCCCTAGTATTTATCTTTTGGTGACTTTGGGAGCAGTCTTACCACCTGGTTTAAGTAGTACCCAGCGCTTTTTGCTGATTGTGGTGATTACTTCGGTTATTAGCTGGGCTGGTTTAGCACGAGTCATTCGAGGACAGGTACTATCAATTAAAGAGCGAGAATTTGTTCAAGCGTCACGCGCGATGGGCGCAAACCCACTTTATATAATCCTCCGCCACGTCTTGCCGCAAACGGCTAGTTATGTAGTTATCTCTGCTACTCTTGCAATTCCCAGCTTTATTGGCGCAGAAGCGATACTAAGTCTCATCGGCTTGGGAATTCAACAACCAGACCCCTCTTGGGGCAATATGCTTTCTCTGGCTAGCAATGCTTCTATTTTGGTACTGCAACCTTGGTTAATTTGGCCGCCGGCTGTGCTGATTATTCTCACAGTGCTAGCATTCAACTTACTCGGTGATGGCCTCAGAGATGCACTCGACCCTCGGAGTTTGAGAAGATAAGCTCTGAGAATAGCAAATGCGATCGCCGAAATAACAAATGCGATCGCCAAAATAGCAAATGCGAACGCTGATATAGCAAATGCGAATGCTGAAGTAACAAATGCGATCGCCGAAGTAACAAATGCGATCGCCGAAATAGCAAATGCGAACGCTGAAGTAACAAATGCGATCGCTGAAATAGCAAATGCGATCACCGAAATAGCAAATGCGATCGCCGAAATAGCAAATGCGAATGCTGAAGTAACAAATGCGATCGCCGAAATAGCAAATGCGATCGCCGAAATAGCAAATGTGAACGCCGAAATAGCAAATGGAGTCGCCAAAATAGCAAATGCGATCGCTCTACTCTACTGCTGTAAAACCCAACGGCGAAAAAGTTCTACCATAATCCGCCAGTTTCCCTGAGTTTCCTCAACCACATCATGACGCTTCAGAGTATTCAGCGCTTCCTGTAAATCAGCGTCGTTCATACCTGTAGATTGAGCTAAGGCATCCAGACTTAAACCCTCTGGGTGAGGTGCAAGTACTCGTACAATTGCTTGTTGACCCTCAGCACCCCGCGCCGCCTGACCCCAAACCCCATCAAAGTAGTAGCGTCCCCGCTTGAAAAACTCAGGATCATTGATAACTGCTTCCACATCTTCTACTGTGAAAACTGGGTCACGCGATCGCCCTTGCTCAAAAACAAAGTCATTGTAGCGGCGCACTAGCTGAAAACCCAGTAGTTGCACTAAATATGGTTGACCGTGTGTCAAAGCATAAATTTCATCTAAAGCTTCCGGGATGTAGTCGAGAGGGAAGTCTTCATTATCTGGATTAGCAAGAATTTGGCGTGTAGCTGCACGTTCTTGAAAGCCTACATGAATAGGAATGACACTGGCAAAGAAGGGTTGAAAATAATCTGCTGTCATCTCTTCTAAAGTGTGCAAACCAGCAAATGCAAAGGCGATTTTAGAACTCATTTGCACTAAACCGCGCAAAAAACCCATAAAGTCCATAGGAATTTTTTTCGCTTCAATTAAATCTTCAATTTTCTCAAACTCGTCTAAGGCAATGATTAACCCACCATCTAACTGTGCTTCTACCTGTTTTAAATAGCGTTCAAAAGTCCGGTAGGGGAGATTTAGTAAATCAGCGTCAGTTGGGGGTGGAAGTTTTACAGTTTGAGAAATTTCATCACAAATTGCCATCAATACTTCACCGACACCTTGGGGGCTATCTCCCAAACGTAGCAAGTTGACATAAGCTAGCTGTATCTGTGACTCTAAACGGTTAGCAACGTTAACTAAAATAGAGGTTTTGCCCATACGCCTGTGACCGTAGAGAACTATAGACTGGAGTTGATTACCCATAACCCAGAGTTCTTCTAAGTGTCTGATGATATCTTCTCGCCCAACAAATAGATGACCTTGAACGGGGTCGCCCATAACATAAGGACTAACTACAGGCTTGGTGATGGAAATTTCCCCCACTTCACCAGCAATTTCTAAAAGGCTGTCTTTCCAAGTTTTAGCGATATCTATAATTAACCCTTGTTCTGCTTGCAACAAGGTGTCGGCTTGATTTAGGATTTTTGTGAGTTCGCCTAATGCTCGATTGAGAGCTAAAGACCTGGCTGAACGTGATACAGTTCGTTCAATCAGTTGGACATCCTCAACAACTCGACGCAGAGTAGTAAGCATTTTCCAGGTGACTGGACGTAAAAGAGGTTCCCGTGGAAAAGAAAGAACTTGGATAGCAGCAATAGAGCCTGGTTTTTGAGCTTGATTAAACGCCGCTAGAGTTTGGGCAAGGGTATACATTTCCTCTCCGTAAAGTAGAGAACGCACTACTGTAAAAGCCTTTAATGCTTTCACTGGTTGTTTTTTATGCAGATACCAGAAACCAGCAGCAGCAGCGTGGGCAGGAGTATCTAAACGAGTATCTGTATAAAGAGGATATGTGTTAAGACGAGCTAGGTAATCTTTTGGCTCAGAGCTAAAGATGTAGAATAAGTCGAAAAAATTTCTGAGAAACCTTGACTTTAGGGTTTCATTTAGAGAAGCTGAAGCAAAACGTACTATATTCCAATCAAAAGGATTTGCCGCCAGTCGAGAGGCAGCCCAAATCATTTGCTCTGAGGGTATTTTGGCAAGTACTCTATTGACTGCTTGGACAACAGGAATGAACTGTAGAGTATATGCCAGCACTTCATTAGTATTATGTAAACCTGTTTCCCAATCATTTTGCAAGCAAGTTTCCAAGCGCCAAACAAGATTAGGAAGAGGAAGTGGAGTGATGCGGGGCATTAGCCAACTATCGTTTTGTATGATTCGCAAGTTTAAAAATGAGCCAATAAGCCAGGTTTCTGGACGCAGTACCGCCACGGCAAAAGCCAGGCATACCTCCAAGCAGACTGTTACGCCTCCCGCTACGCCTAACATTATGCCTCCCATTACGCCGGACGTTACGCCAAACACCACACCGGAAGCCATACTTCCTGCCACGCCTGACGCCACACCTCCCCCAAAACCTTCCAGCACGCCCAATGTTATGCCAAACACTACACATCCCGTCACGCATAGTGTCACGCCTAATGCCCTGCCGAACGTCACGTCTTCCACTATGCCTCTCAGCACGGCTACCGCCACGCCTAACGTCAGGCCTAACGTCACACCGAACGCTACACCGAACGCCACACTTCCTGCCACGTCTCCTGACATCACTCCTAAAATCACGCTTAACATCATGCTCAACGCTACGCCTAAAGCTACAGCGAACCAGCTAACAGGAATGTTTACTGCCTGAAAAATTAAACCTACAGCTAGAGATGTGACTACTGTTAAAACTAATCCTTGGAAAAATAAAAGTAACTGACGTTGGATAGCATTTTGACCCAATAACTCCCATCGCTTCCGCAAATTCATGTTCCTTTCAGAAATATGCCTGCCTCCGGATTCATTCACATACCATCGCAAAGCCTGGGGAAAGAAAAACACCCAGTACAAAAGGCGCAGATAATCCAAAGGGTTCCAAATAGACAGGGGACGCTTTAACTTGGGTGCTAAGTCTAAACGTGGTACAGGAGGTTGTTGGGTCATAATTCAGTTTTCATCCTCTGTATGTACTGCGAATAGATTTGATGACACGAATACATAAGTCGCTGGGGATGTCCGCAACTTTCTTTGATTAGTTGAATAATTTCCTCTTCTGAAAAACTAGCCGGAGTATTCATTAAACGACTGTGAATAAATCCACGGACTATATTTTCGTTCCAAGGCTGGATAATTTCTTCAATGCAAACGCCTTGGAAGGGTGAAGGATTATCTCGACTATCAGGAAATAAAACGTCTAGGTGTTCGCTGGCTGTAATCACCAAGCGCAGAGGTGGGTTAGCCTGTCCGTCAGCTAAACCACGCAGTTGTTGGCGCAAGTCTCTGGTAAAACCCTTCCAAGTCATTTGTTCTACTTCATCTAATAACAGCAATAGTTGCTGTTGTTGTAAATTACGAATTAATTGCCGACCCCTCTCGACAGGCATCTGAACTTTCTCGCAGAGTTCATCATAAAAGTCATCATCGTTAAAAATTAGGCTTAAGTTAAGATAAATTGCTTTGCGGGGTTTGAGCAATCGATGTTGTGCTTGTTGGTAAATAGCTTGGAGTAGAGAAGACTTACCGATTTTTTTCTCTCCAATCAGTGCTACGCTACTGCCGCTGTTTAGGGTTTCAAATATCCTTGTAATGTCTCTTTCCCGACCGTACAGTAGATGCTGGTCAGTGATGATGTCATTCAGGGGAGTAAATGGATTCTCTGTGTAAGTAGAGACAGAATCAACAATCTTATAATTTTGTGTTTCCAGCCATTGCGAATACTTATTTTTTAACCAAGCTAGAAATTTTATATCTTTACTTCTACTACTTTTATGATTAAATTCCAGAAATCCTTCGCGGTCTTGCTGGGGAGAAAATCGTCGGTTATATATCGTCCACATCTGCCTCCTCACAGTCTCTGCTGTGTCGGGAAGTTGCTTATTTTCTAATGATTGGTCTGCAACCTGATTATTGTTGTTAACAGTGTTTTCATCAGGAAATTTTGCCAGAAAAATCTCTTGTTCTGTAGGGCTTAAACCATACTGACGAAATACATCCATTACGAGAAAGGTTTGCCAAGAATTCATATTTTTGCCATTATCCTCAACACCTTGGCAAGCTAATCTGCACTTCTAGATTTTAACCAAACAGAATTTAAATATACCATTTTCCAGATATCTAAAAATGCGGAAGAATTTTTCCGGTAATTTTTTTGTTAACCGGAAAGGCTTTTCTGGGACTTTATTCCAAGCAAAATATATGCTGTTGTCAATGGTTATTTATTAATAAAACTGATTTTGAGGAGGTAAATTACTATGAGAGTCTCAACTGACAACGTAATTGTGCCATTGACAGTAGCTATCATAGGCTTGATTGGCGTTTTGGGTGCTGCTTGGATTGCGGTAAACGGAAAGACTAATACTGAAGCTCATATTTCTCTTACTTCTGATTCAGAATGCAATCAAACTTCTGCAACTAAAGTATGCATTTCTCACATCACTGTACAGTTTAATAGCAACGAACCTCAGCAAGTCAAAAATCGCGATCGCATACCTCTAAAAGCTGGAGATATTCTAAGACTATCAAACATCAGCTATTGCATACCATCTAAAGCTCTAGTCAATCGAGTAGAAGTAAAAAGTTATCTGTTTCCAAATGGAGTTGAGAATTATAAAAATGGTCTTTTCACTCCTAATACCTTCCTGATTAATGCTGGTTGTAATAATATTGGTAACTTCCAAAAAACTTGGAAACTTCAACCAGGACAGCACCGAGTTAACATACCCATTATCAAATATGTTGGTAGCAACAGGATCGTTGACAGTAGCTTTAATTTTGACTTGGACGTTGGACGGTAATTTCAGCTTAATACCGAATTCGCGGATCTACATAAGCATTTAAAATATCAATTAAAATGCTGGCACTCACAACGATCGCACCAAAAAAGACTAACACTCCTTGGACTGTGGGATAATCGCGATCAGCGATCGCTTGATACAGTCGATTTGCTAACCCAGGCCAAGAAAATGTCACTTCTGTCAAAATCGCCCCACCCAACAGAGAGGCAAAAGTTAATCCCAACACTGTAATTACTGGGATTAGAGCATTCTTTAAGGCATGGGAGGCTAAAATCTTATTTTCACCAATACCTCTAGCTCTAGCGGCTTCTACATAATCTGCTTGCAAGGTTTGCTTTAAATTTACTCGCACAATTCGTTCAAAAATCCCACTCAGCAAAATTCCCAAAGTCAGACTCGGTAGGGCAAGATGGTGCAAAGATGTGAAAAACTGGGTGAGATTTCCACCGAGTAAGCTATCAATTGTATACAACCCAGTCACAGGAGTGGGAGCCGGAAGATTAGGCGGAAAGCGGTTGGAATTGGGAAACCAACCCAGTTGGACTGAGAAAATCAACTGTAAAAGCATTCCCGCCCAAAACATGGGGAGTGCATAGGTGATAATCCCAAACAAGCGCCCACCAACATCGAAATATGTCCCAGGACGAGAAGCTGAAAGCGTCCCAACCGCAATTCCAACGATGAGTGCAACCGCCATACTACAGACTGCTAACTCCACCGTCGCCGGGAAATATTGCCCAATTATGTCCCAAACATTCTGTCCGCGACTCATTAGAGACGTTCCCAAGTCAAAGCGCAGTATGCTTCCCAAATAATTGAGATATTGTAGCCACAAAGGAAAGTTTAAACCTAGTTGTTTCCGCAATTCTTCTTTAGCAGCTTCTGGCGCACGTCCACCAAGAATTGCATCTGCGGGATCTCCTGGTGTTGCTCTTAATAAGAGAAAGACAATGGTGATAATTGTTAATAGCTGAAGTGGTGCGAGAAGCAACCGAGAAACTATGTAATATTGTAAAGCTTTAGAGCGAGACATATTTTACTTATTTATTATTTGTCATTTGCCATTTATTTTTACAAATGACAAATGACAGAGGACTAATGACTACTTTTTAATTGTCTGGTAAACCAGAATTTGGGTTGGGTTAAGTTGTACGCTGTTCACACCTTTTTGAGCAAATACATAGTCTTTGCTTTGCCATAAGGGAACATAAGGTACATCAGCAGTTACTTGCTTTTGAATTTCTGCAAAAATTTTCTGACGCGCTTCGGGATTCAGTTCTTTGCGTTGTTGATCGATCAGTTTATTCATCGCTTCGTTATAGTAGAACGAACCCTGAGTTTGACTGCCTCCATCTTCACATCCTTTAGCAACTGAACCTTTGTCACAAGACAAAAATGGCTGGACGTAATTATCTGGGTCTAAAAAGTCTGGATACCAATCAAGTAAAGCTCCTGGATATAATCCTTTGGCAATGTCTTTAAAAAATGTCGGGCCTTCCGCAGGGGTAACTTCAAATTGCAGAATTCCATCCATTTTGGCATCGACAAGAGATTTGAGCGTCTGTGCTGCCAAACTACGAGTAGGCGAACTAGAAGGATACCAAATTTGGACTTTTGCCGGATTTTCTTTGGAGAAACCAGCAGTAGTTAACAATTTTTTAGCTTGATCAAAGTTAGCATCGCCATAAGCATCTTTGAATAATGGCACAGAAACATTAAATGTTGTGGGAATCATGCTATAAAGCGGATCTGCTTGACCAAGTAAGGCCCGCTCATTTAAGAGTGGACGGTCAATTATTGACGCGATCGCTTGTCTGACTTCTAATTTATCTAAAGGCTTTTGATTCCGGTTCAATACCAGATAGCTTACTACACTACCTTCAGCTGCGATCGCTTGCCAATCCCCTTTTTTACCACCTTCTTCTAAGCTCCGATTTTGATCTGGCTGTAGCGATAGATAAGCCACATCTACAGCACCTGTACGGAAAGCATTAAACAAATTAACCGGACTAGTTTGAATTTGGAGGTTAACACCCTTGTTAATTGGTTTTTCTCCCCAATATTTATCAAACGTATCAAATCTTATTGAATCAGTACCATACTGCGCTAACTTGTAAGGGCCAGTTCCCACAAAAATATTCGGCTTAAATTTACCAGCGCCGAGTTCGTAAGCTTTTGGCGAAACTGCACATACCCCAGGAAACGCTAGCAGTGAAGGAAAGGCTGCAAAGGGCTTTTTCAGCTTAATGGTTAACTCATACTCACTTGTACTTTTTACCGAATCTACTATATCACCTAGTAAGAATGAAGGTTTTCCTTTATTTTGAATAAAGCGGTTGATGGTAAACGCCATTGCTTCGGCATTGAAGGGAGTCCCATCGTGAAAAACCACTCCCTGACGTAAGGGGATGGTATAAGTTAAGGCATCTTGACTGACTTTAGGTAATGCTGTCGCAAGCTGGGGCTTAATTTCCGTACTACCTGGTTCGTAGGTGTAGAGGCGATCGCTCATATTAAACACCAAACCCAAGGATGCTAACTCATAAGCATCAGCTGGATCAAGGGTTCTCGGCTTTGCTGTTGTACCTATCGTAATACGACCATCACCTGTAGGGCTATTTGCAGAACCCGATGGTGGCGTAGGAGGCTGTGGACGAGGAGCGCAACTAACAACTAAAAATAAGCATAGACAGAACAAAGATAGGAATTGTGTAATCCGACCCCACCGTTGCACGGACAAGGAAAACCAGGTCATACAGTTAAATTTCATGTAATGAGAAGTCAGTGATTATACTATATATTTGTTAGTTTTATAGAAAACTTTACAATTAATTACTACTTTAGATACTTTTTATAGAAGATTTTGCTCGAATAGATAAATTTATGTGTATTCAAGTTCATTAAGTAAAAACAATTAAATGCTTACTATAATGTGCAGAACTTTACCTCGTCATAATAATTCAAACTTCTAAATTAACTTTTCCTAATTTGGAGAAGTAGAGTCAAGAGAAGAGTAATTTAATATAAAAATTTCTTTTCCCTTATATCGTCCACCTTTAAAGTTATCTTGCTTACTTTTCGCATTTTTTTGATCATCACTTCTACTAATTGTATAATTCCATTCTTTGTCGTGTATTTCCAATGCCCATTCATATAGATTTCTAATTATTTCGCTATTATCATAAGTTATAAGGAATTTTATTTTTTCCTTATATCTATTTAATATTTGGCATAGCCTGAAGTGATCGTCTTTAGAAAATGAATGAGCATAAAGTTTATCTTGATCTGCATTAAAATAAGGAGGATCAATAAATAAAAAAGATCCATTGGGTACAGCTTCGATAACTTCTTCAAAATCGAGATTAGTAATTTTAACGTTTTGAAGTTTCTCTGAAGTTCGACGTATGTTTCTGGGCCAATTCTCTGGACGCATACTGTATTTGTCACCATACCCCCAATAACAGTTTTGATGATTCATAATCCCAGAGTAGGAGGTTCTGTTAAGGTAAAACCATCTACCAGCTCGTTCTAATTGATTTTGTGGAATAAATTCATTTTTGTAATATGTATGTCTTTCTTTCGTAGCAGATTCCCCTGCTAAAAATTTGATTAATTCTTCTGGTTGATCTCGAATTGTTAATAAGGTATTTATTAATAATTCATCAATATCATTGAGCCAATTAATATGTACTTTGTCTTTTACAAAAAAAATAGAACCACCCCCCGCAAAAGGTTCAACATAATAAGAGTGAGAAGGAATATGATTAAGAATCAAATTTCGAGCATAAAATTTGCCACCAGGATATCTAAATGGTGAGTTTATCGGTTTGTCCATAGTTACCTAAAATCTTCCTAATGTTATGCTTGGCATTTAGTATCCAAAGCATACATTAAATTTATTGTAAAGTTAGTAACAGAATACAATTATTAGCTCAATATTTAAATATGTAATCTTGTTATTATTTGTACAGAGCTACGTCTAATACAAAGAAGAATTTATTTTTATTAAAATTAAGCAATAATAATTTAAATAGCTTTAATTTAAATTATTATTAGTTATACATAATTAACAAATAATATAAGATATCGTAATCGTAAACAGCAGATTGAAAGTTTAATAGTGAGACTAAAAGCGTGAAGTATTTCTTTCTATCTGAGGGATGGGCAGTTGCTAGAGTCTGGGCATCTGATGGACTCTGGCAAGTAACTGCATGGCGACGGCAACCAGATATTCAGCGAATGAATATTTGTTTAGTGGAAGAAAACGAATTGCTATGGCTTTATCGAGTTGAAGAAGCCATTTTAACCGTGGAAGTGAAGCCGACAATACCAGTCACAGCAGGTACTAGCATAGGTCAAGTAGTACTCAAGCGTTTGATGAGTGCTGAACAGGTAATTGAACGCCTAAACACAGCTGAGGCAAAGTGCCAACTGCAAAATATCCATTTGGTGGTTCAGTAGGATCGGTATTGGGTATTGGGTATTGGGCATGGGCATGGGCTATGGGGAATTGGGTATGGGCTATGGGGCATTGAGCATTAGTTATTCTTTCTTCCTTTGCTTCCCCTGCCTCCCCTGCTCCCC
>NZ_JAAGOG010000188.1:0-15130 GCF_010747425.1 Nostoc sp. UIC 10630 | reverse complement strand
GACAAGGGGGAATTATTGAATAAGTCCTTGTCTCTTTTTCATGTTCAATGCCCAATTCCCCATTCCCCATTCCCCATTCCCATTCCCTCATCCCCTGGAAATAGCAAAAGTCCTGAGCAACTGAGTATTATGTTTCCCACTCAGCCTTCAAGACTATCGATTTGAGATAAATTTAAACGACCTCAAAGCTTTGGACATATCTTGTATCCAAACGAAAAAACCCCTGACTTCTAACCAGGGGTTTTCAAACTTGGTCTATTAAACAGTTAGAGGATTATTTCTTGGGCGAGATAAGCATCATCATGTTTCGCCCTTCTTTTTTAGGCGCTTGTTGAAGCTCACCAAAAGGCTCCAAATCCGTTGCCATTCGCTTGAGTAAATCTTCTGCTAGGTCGCTGTGTTGAATTTCTCGACCCCGGAACATCACAGTCGCTTTGACTTTATCGCCATCTTTCAAAAAGCGCTCTGCTTGCTTAACACGCACGTTGTAGTCGTGTTCTTCTATTTTGTAACGCATCTTAACTTCTTTGACATCAGCCGTGTGCTGCTTTTTCCGGGCTTCCCGCGCCTTTTTCTCCTGCTCAAACTTATATTTCCCGTAGTCCATAATCCGACAAACTGGCGGGTCAGCTTTGTCACTTATAAGCACCAAATCTAACTCTTTCTCTTCTGCTAGTTGTAGTGCTTCCTGTGGGGGCATAATTCCCAATTGGGCACCGTCAGTATCAATGACCCGAATTTTCGGGAAGCGAATTCGTTCGTTAATTTGGGGCAGATCGCGAGTTCTTTTCTTCTCAATCACAGGCATTATGATTTGTGGGAGCTCTTAATGAAGGATTTGGTGTGGTCTTGATTGGTATGCCTCAGAGGCAAAATACGGAAATAACTCAGGACTGAAAACATAGTCTACAGTTCTAGAGTAACTAATCCATAAAATAGTTGCGTCGTTGTATTTGTCATTTTACTAACTCTGAGAGAATTTCTCTGCAATAGTTAATCTAAATTACACAACCTAGACACATGTTAAATATTATTACAACTTTTGCTCAATAATGTTGACAGTCGAATTAAGCACTGTTTTTCCAGAATCCCAAGCTTACAGTATGTAGATACATCTAGTAAAACTTATGTAACATATTAACTTACATTAAGTATTTTAGCATTTAAAATGGCAGTTAGAAACCGTAGCTACACTAGGTTTTACCCTCCTGTGTGGGTTGCAAACCCTCCATTCTCCTGAGACTACCCTGCGGCAAGGCTTTGTTGAGGTTTGTATAGCTGCTCATAAAACAAGGTAGTAATCAGATTGACACTATCAGGTCTAAAGACACGCTCGATTCTCCAAGTCAAGTTCGCCTTCCCTATTCAGCTTCGTGAGCGTTCTCAAGGTTAGAGAAAAAGCAATAACACACAGGCAGACTTCGTTTATGATGCAAGATGAACCGCGATTTCTAATGGCCAGGTATATTGATTTACAAAGGTGAGGTGCTTTCATACATCTGTTTATGCTTGGCTAAAAGCTCTTGATATTTCTCATTTGTCTTTGCTTGTATCCACTTGGCTTTAAAAATTGCTGCTGACTCGGCTTTAACAGGGTCTTCTTCGTAAGGAAGAATCTCTTTTTTCGAACCTGAAGTTTCCGAATTTTGTTTATATTTTCTGCCGGTTTTATGATTAGCATAACGGCGAGAGCGAGTATAACCCATTTGGATAAACTTTCGTGCCATATCTGCGCCGATAAAATCATCTTGTTTTAGATAAGCAAGAAACATTTCGTAGATTTTTTCACTTGATTCTCTAGCAATCTCAGGATTTTTGAACCGCCAGTAGGGAAGAATTTCTGATTTGTATGGTTCTACCAAAAGTACGCCCTGTTCACCCTTGCCAACGCGATATAGTTCAGGATGTTGGCGAAAATCGATATTTTTAAAGTCTAAAGAATAATCAAATGGCATGATAGATTTTTATTAGGAATAATAAACTTTAAATAAAAAGTTCAGCTTCTATCCTAGTAAGGAGATTTTCTTCTACTATGCTATCTAGCACCCAATCTGTTAACAGTGTCCTTGCGCCAGGAAATTTGCGTAAAGTGCATCACATTGCCCTCAATGTCCAGGATATGCAAGCTTCCCGCTATTTTTATGGAACAATCTTGGGTTTACACGAACTTACAGGCGACGAAGTACCCGCAACTCTGACGGAACTTGTCGCATCAGGGAAAGTAGCGAACTTTATTACCCCGGATGGGACGATACTGGATTTATTTGGGGAACCAGAATTATCACCACCAGATCCCAATCCAGAGAAGACATTCACCAGAGCCTACCATTTGGCTTTTGACATCGATCCACAGTTATTCGATCGTGCAGTGACAGTGATCAGAGAAAATAAAATAGCGATCGCTCATGGCCCAGTCACTCGTCCTACTGGTAGAGGTGTGTATTTTTACGATCCAGATGGCTTTATGATTGAAATTCGTTGCGATCCAGAAGCTAGTTAACTTAGGGGTAAAAACAAAAGTATCTACTATGGCTGCAAATCTCACGCAAATTTTTAAAGTAATCGAAGATACTATTACAAAACCGCCAATTCCACACGAACCATATAAGCAATCATTGAAAGCCTGGGCGATGTATTGTTTGCGAGACAAAGGTTTTATAGTCGCTTATGCTCAAAATGCTGACTTTGCCATTGAAAGAAAACGTGAAGAGAAGCTATATTTTAAAGTTTCAAACAGCCCGGATGATTTAGATAATTCTTTTAACTGGATAGTTTGGGATAGTGTAACTAAAAGCGCCAGTCTCATTACCCAAAAAACAGACTGAGATCAACAAAGTTCTGTAACCGAAAATTAGTAATTAATCGTGTAGATTAACTACCTGTCTTCTATCAGGTAATTACGAATTACGAATTAATTATCAGATAATTGCTGCACAAATATCTGATGTTCTGGCGAATTTAATCCCAACTGCAACACAGACCATACTTGCTGCATATTGCCAGCAAGTAAATTTGATATTGACAACCATAAACCAGGAAATATTTGGCTTTTAATAATTCCATCTGCATCCACTTCTAATGACGCATATTCTCCTTGTTGCAGGCTAAACCAATCTAATTTATTTTCAAATATTTGCCAAACAATATATTCTTTTACCCCATTACGTCTATAGACTTTTTTCTTGTCATGTAAGTCAATAGCAACACTGCTAGCAGCTATCTCTATTACGAGTTCTGGCGCACCTTCTATGTAGTCATCATCGCTCAAACGAGATTGTCCTTTAGCTGCTGGTGTGATTAATAACACTCCATCTGGTTGGGGTTCATTGTCTCGATCCAAGCGGACTGTTGGCTCAATTCCCAATTTCACCCCAGGAGTGGCAATTTGGTAAGTCCACAACCAGCCGATTAGATGACCATGTGGTTCAACATGACTTTCAAAGCGTAATGGTGATGCCAAGTATACAACTCCTTCAATTAATTCTGCCTTTTGGTGACGGGACATTGCCTGATAGCGTCGTTCAAATTCGTAGCGAGTGAGGTGATCGCCATTTTCTAAAGGAGGAATTCGTTGCTTGAGTGATAAGTTAACCATGATTTTCTGCTCTGGCTAGGAGTCTTACTTTATTATCCCTTGAAACCTTAATTACGAATTACGTTAGCGTAGCGGGGCGTAGCCCATTACGAATTAGTGTTGGGTTTCTCAAATACCATTAAATGCTGTTGAGGTAACAAGTTTTTAGTTTCACGCCAAACCAGATCAACGGCTTGCATTTCTTTGCGGACTTGCTTTTGAGTCATTTTGTGCAGACCTTTAATCATAATAAAGGCATTTTCACCTCGGTACTCAACCAAAACTACTCGACCACCTGGTTTTAGTGCTTTCACAATTCCTTGCATCACTTCTTGAGGATACTCAAGTTCATGATAAGCATCTACCATCAATGCCAAATCGATACTTTCAGATGGTAAGTTTGGGTTATTAAGGGTTGCTAAAACAGGCTCAACATTGATGATATTTTTCTCTTTTTTGAACAACTCAATTATTTCTAACATTTCTGGTTGAACATCTACAGCCAACACCTTCCCCTCTGTTAATAAGGGCGCAATGCGAAAGCTCAAGTAACCTGTACCAGCACCAATATCAGCCACTACATCGTTAGATTTAAGATTAAGGAGGCTCACGATTTTACTTGGCTGTTCCTCCACCTCTCGGCTTTGTCGTTCTAGCCAGCCAGCGCCTGTATATCCCATAACTTTGGCAATTTCTCGCCCCATATAGTATTTGCCAATACCATCTGGACTATGGATAATACGCTGTTCGTAAACCGTGGTGGATGAAGAAGCGGCTAATGCTATGGAAGCTTTGTCAACCAGCAAGCATTCAAGTATTAACAGGAAAATTACTATCAAAGGTAAGATTTTAAGCTTGTGGTTATAACTCATCTGTGCCTCAATTAATAATTGTCGCGGGTTGGGGGATCTGTTGTGCGTAAGTCATTATCATGACACTTTAAGCTTCTAGACCGATGTGTAAATAAACATTTCAGGATTTACTTGAACAGCCCGTTTAAAATTTGTAATCCAACCTTTGGACATTATGCAAAACCTGTCCCTAATGTTAGTGCCTGTACTCGCTGCACAGAAAGTAGCAGGTGACGGTTTAATTAAACCTCTCGGTCATCATGAGTTGCTGTTGGTGCTGGTGCAGCTGTCACTATTGCTGCTCGTAGCGCGGGGATTAGGTGAGTTAATGCGCCGAATTAACCTCCCGCCTGTTGTTGGGGAATTATTGGCGGGTGTGCTGCTTGGCCCCTCTCTTTTTGGTTTGCTCCTTCCAGACTTGCAAGCTCACATCTTTCCCAAAAGTCAAGAACAATCTAATTTACTTTCGGTGATTTCTTGGTTAGGTGTGTTATTTTTGCTGATTGTAACTGGGTTGGAGACGGATCTCAAGCTAATTCTTCGTAAGGGTAAAACGGCTCTGCTGATTTCACTGGGCGGAATTATTGTCCCGTTTATCACCGGCTTTGGATTAGGTTGGCTATTGCCAGATAGTTTTTTAGCCGACCCAGAAAAGCGACTAGTATTCAGTTTATTTATCGCCACAGCAATGAGTATTTCGGCAGTACCAGTGATTGCCAAGGTGCTGATGGACTTAAACCTGATTCGCCGTGACATTGGTCAAGTAACCTTAGCGGCTGGGATGACTGACGACACCATCGGCTGGATTTTACTTTCTGTGGTTTCAGGTCTAGCTAGTAGCGGCAAGTTTGACCTTGGGACAATTTTCCATTCCGTGAGTGCGGCTATATTATTTCTAGCGATCGCCTTTACAATTGGGCGTACCATCGTAGATCAGATTTTGCGCTGGGTTGATGACTATGTTGGTGGAATCGCCGCTAGTATGTCGGTTGTGCTGATTCTTTCGCTCGCCGCAGCAGCACTTACCCATGCATTAGGTCTAGAAGCAGCATTAGGTGCTTTCGTGCTGGGGATTCTGGCGGGTCAATCCCGTCGCTTTAGCAATGAAGCTGGACACATGCTAGAAGTCTTCACAGCAAGCTTTCTAGCACCAATTTTCTTTGCTTCAGCTGGCTTGAAAGTTAATTTGCTAGCTCTGTTAGTCCCCCAGACGTTGTTATTTGGCTTGATTGTTCTCGCTGTTGCCTGTGTTGGCAAATTTACAGGTGCCTACCTTGGTTCTCGCGTCGGTGGCTTGAGTCATTGGGAAGGTTTGGCGATGGGTTCCGGGATGAATGCTCGCGGGGCAATGGAAATTGTCGTTGCCACGATTGGTTTATCTTTGGGAGTCCTGAATCCCCAGATGTACTCAATTATTGTTATGGTGGCGATCGTCACTTCCCTAATGGCTCCACCCCTTCTGCGCTGGACTTTATCAAAAGTGGTTATGAGTGAGGAGGAAGCTCAACGGTTGGAACAAGAAGAGCAGGATAGCCGCAGCTTTATCAAGCAAATCCACCGTATTTTAATACCTACTAGTGGTGGTACCAACATCCAACTCGCAGCGCAATTAGTGGGCTACATGGCTCACCAAAACTCGATAGAAGTGACATCTCTATATGCCCTGAGTGACAAGCAGCCCCAAAAGAAAGGCCGCCGGGCAGCGACCCAGGTTAAAGATACCGCCGCAGAGGAAGCTCTGGCTTCTGTTGCTGAGGAAATGCAGCTACCTGATGATACGACTCTGCAAACAAAAATGGAGTCTGGGCGTAGTAAAGCGGAGGTAATTTTGAATGAAGCGAACAAAAACTATGACTTGATCGTATTAGGAGCTTCTGAACAGATACGCCCCCAGAAAACATTGTTCAATTTGCTTGTAGATCGGGTAGTACAAGAAGCGCCATGTGCAACGATGGTGGTCAAGTCGCACCTACCCCAAGCTAAAGGCGAGATATGCAAAATCGCTCAACAAAAGCTGACAAAGATTCTGGTGCCAACTGTGGGGACAGAATATAGTAAAAATGCTGTAGAGATGGCAAGTACGATCGCTGCTCAAACGGGAGCATTAGTGATGATCGTGAACGTGATTAATTTGCCACAAGTTGAGTATATTCTATACGAACAGCGATCGCTAACTCCAGTGAAGGAAATTGCTCACGATCTGCTTGAACAGCAAGCAGCAATTGGCCGCAATCTAGGTGCTGATGTCAAAACCTATATTCTTCAAGGAACCAGCCCAGAAAGGGAAATCCTCAAGTTTGCCCAAACCCAGGAAGTTGACCTAATTATTCTCGGAAGTAATATCCGAATGGTTACGGGTCGTGTTTTCTTCGGTCACAGAGTAGATGCAATTTTGAGTAAAGCCCATTGCCCAGTAGCAGTAATTACCGTACCATAGTCTTTCTCAGCTGCATCTAAGCAAACTTTTCTTTAATAATTTCCCCTTTTCATCCTCATCTCCCCCTGCTCCCCTGCCTCCTGCCCTCTGCCCCCTGCCTTTCAAAAGTAGGTTTTTTAGAATCTCAAAAATAGTTGAGAAAATTCTCAATTGTTTAACGTGGTTTGGTCATTTTAGGATTTAAGCATCGGCTGAAATAGCCAAAAAATGACCAAATACAAAATACCTACCCTTGAAAGCTACCCTTAAAGCGATGGGATATTTTTTCGGAAGTCCCCTAGCGGGAAGCTCTGGAAGTAACCGATCGTTGCAAATTAGCTAAAGCGCGATTGTAATCCAAAATAGCTGTGACTCGATTACCTTCTGCTCTTGTGAGGTCATTTTCAGCAGAGATCACCTCTGTTTGAGTACCCACACCAGCTTGAAACCTCAGCCTTGCTAAATTCAAAGCTTCCCTGGCTTGATTTAAAGCCACACTAGAAGTCTGCACATTATTTAAATTAGATTGCAATTGAGAATAGAATTGTTCTACATCAAAGCGAATTTGGTCACGCTGGCTGGCAAATTGACTCTCTGCGATCGCAATATTTGTTCTCGACTGAGCCGCCCTTGCTCTGGCTGCTCCTCCATCAAACAAAGTGAGATTTCCTTGGAGCCCCACCGAATAGCCATCAGTAATCCCAACACCATCATCATAGCGATCTAGCAGGTTGTAGTTGCCTACCAAACTAATTTGCGGCCCTAACTGTGAAAGTGCTTGCCGTCGCTGTTGCTCACTAATATTACGTTGTGCTAATTGCTGTTGTAATTCTGGACGATTTTGAAACGCTTGGACAATACTCTGTTCTACGGTCTGCGGCCAAAGACCCGCTAACTGTACAGGATCTGCGGTACTGATATTAACTGACTGCGACAAACTTAAGGTAGTGGCAAGCTGACGACGAGCAATTTGCTGCTGCGATATAGCATTAGTTAGTTGTTGTTGGGCGTTTGCTAAATTCACCTGAGCTTGCAGCACATCGAACCGCGTACCCACTCCCGCCTGTTCTCTTGCTTGAGTATCCCGTAAACTAGCTTGGGCATTCTCCACAGCAGCTCGGTTAATTCTTACTTGTTCATCTGCTTGTTGCAAATCGTAGTATTGAGTCGTGGCATTCAACCTAATTGTCAAAGACTGACTTTCAACATTCAATTCATCCACACGTAGTTGTTCTTCAGCTGCTTGGATTGCCCCTTGTCGATTACCGGAGGTGTAGAGGTCGTAATTTAGTTGTGCTGAACCATTAAAAGAGGTACTGGATTGAGATGAATTATTAGTAAAACCATTACCACTATTAGTCAAATTACTGTTGATTCCCAAAGTAGGAAATAAGGCAGCTTGAGATTCGCGTAGAGCTGAACGACTGCGTTCTAGCTGTAATATTGCTACCTGTAAATCTCGATTATTGCGTCGTGCTAGTTCCAAAGCTTGTGCCAAAGTGATTGGCACAGTTCCCTGAATCCTTACTTCCTGGGGTTTAGTAGGAAATTGCAGAGGATTGGGATTAGGGTTGAGGTAATCAGGAACCTGCACAGAGCTTGAGTTATTCTGCGGTTTTGGGGGAGTTACAGCACTTGCTAAAGCTGGAAAAAGAATCGCAAACGCAACACCAACCCAGGTAGAATGCACAAATAATAAGCTAAAATTCATAATCTAGATGTAGTCATTAATTAGGTTTTTTGAGGATACAATCAAAAGTTTTTATCCTGATTGACCTATAGAAATTTAAAGTTTAAATTCCTCCTCTAAGGGTTGATATTAACAAATTAGCCAACAATCAAGCCATCCTGAACTCGAATAATCCTTTTGGTTTGAGCAGCGATATCTGGTTCATGAGTGACAATTACAATTGTGATTCCTTGGTCATTAAGTTCTGTCAGCAAATTCATCACCTCATGAGAAGTTTCAGTATCTAAAGCTCCTGTTGGCTCATCTGCCAAAACTAATGCAGGTCGGTTGACTAAAGCACGAGCGATCGCTACCCGTTGTTGTTGACCTCCAGATAGTTGACTAGGACGATTAGCTATGCGTCCCTGTAATCCTACTTTTTCCAGGGCTTCTAATGCCCTTTCACGGCGTTTTGGCTTGGGTAAGTTAGCGTAAACCATTGGTAACATAACGTTTTCCAGGGCTGTTGCCCTCGCCAATAGGTTAAATTGTTGGAAAACAAAACCTATCCTTTGGTTGCGAATATACGCTAATTCATCATCATCAAAAGTCGTCAGGTTTCTCCCTTCAAAAATATAGTCTCCAGTTGTCGGACGATCCAGACATCCCAAAATATTCATGAGCGTGGATTTGCCCGAACCTGACGCACCCATAATCGAGACATATTCCCCTTCCTCAATAGAGAGTTGAATTCCCTTGAGTATTGGAACACTAACTTCTCCCAAGTGATAGGTTTTAGTAATAGATTCCATCCAAATCATTGTTGGCATAAGATTTAAAAGTTAGGAGTTAGGAGTTAAGAGTAGAGACGCGATTAATCGTGTCTCTACAGGAGTTTGTAATTACGAATTACGTTAGCGTCGCGGGGCGTAGCCCATTACGAATTACGAATTATTTAGTCGCTTCTTAAAGCATTAATTGGATCTAATTTAGATGCGTTTCGTGCTGGAATTACCCCAGCGACTAAGCCAACACTCAACGAGAGTACAAATCCAGCAATAATCGACAAGAAAGAAATGACAAAGGGAAATTTGAAAATACTTGAAGCTATGAAGGCTAATAAAATCCCAGTGGCCATCCCAATACCTCCGCCAACAATGGAAATTACGATCGCTTCAGCTAAAAATTGATTAAGGATTGCCGAATTGGTGGCTCCTACAGCTTTGCGAATCCCGATCTCTCGCGTCCGCTCAACTACGGAAACTAGCATAATGTTGGCAATACCAATTCCACCAACCACTAACGAAATGCCAGCGATCGCTACCACCATTACTGTAAATAAACCTACAACACTAGTAAAAGTACTAACAATATCAGCTTGATTAGTTAGCCGAAAATCATCAGCTTGTGGCGGATAAATGTTGTGACGCAGACGTAAGAGATTGGTAACTTGAAACTGAGCAGCTTCTAACTGCTCCTGATTAGCGCCTTTGACTAAAATTCCATTTACAGAAACGCCTACTAAAGCATTGTTCCCAACTAGTCTCTTCGACATACTAGTTAGAGGAATGAAAACCTGGTCATCTCGATCCATCGGCCCCTGAGAGCCTTTAGGTTCCATCACCCCAATTACTTGATAAGCCTCTCCCTGAATGCGAATTTTCTCGCCAATAGGATTTACACCCTGTCCAAAGAGCGTGCTTTGAACTGTAGGGCCAAGAATAGCTACCTGTGCGACAGTATCTAGTTCTTCTTGAGTAAAATATCTCCCTTGCTGGGGGTGAGTATTTCTGACTTCTGGATAATTTAAATCTGTGCCATAAATGGTTGTTGAAGTGTTCTGTCCTGCATACACAACTTGAGCAGTCCGTTGGAGATAAGCAGAAACCATCTGTGCTGATGGTGCTTGTGTAGCGATCGCTTTTGCATCTTCCCAGGTCAAGGTGCTGCTAGAACCGACTCCTTGACGGACATTCCCGCTTCTTGCAGCACCCGCTAAGATTTGGATCACATCTGTACCCAATGCTTGTATCTGTTGCTCTACGCCCTTTTGCACTCCCTGACCAACAGAAGTAATGGCAATGACTGATGAAATCCCAATAATCACGCCCAACATCGTTAGACCTGTGCGTAATTTGTTACTCCACAATGTCTCTGCCGCCATTGTCAAGATTTCCAGCAACGGTACTGTGCGGGTCTTCTTAGCTTTGTAAAAGCCCTTAAATATCTTAAACATAAGGTTTTATTTAAAACTCACTTTAAGGGGAACCACCGCCTGAACGACCACCGCCGCCACCGGCTCCTCTTCCGCCACCGCCACCGCCAGTTCCACCGCCTCCTCCAATACCAGGGAAAACTCCTCCTCGTGGTGTTGATTGCGGGCGCGACCCTGGTGGAAAACTGAGTAATACTCTCTCGTTTCCTGTCAATCCAGACTTAACTTCGGTAAAGTTATTTGCGGTGACACCAGTCTCGATGCGAGTAAAGACAGGTTTGTTATCTGCTCCAGCCACATATACACCTGTGGCATTTTGTTGTCGCACAACTGACGCGGTTGGCACGACTAAAACATTTTCAACCTGACCGACTTGAAAATCTACTTCCGCATTCATCCCAGACCGCAGTAATCTTTGAGGGTCTGAAAGTGATATTCTCACTTCAAAACTGGTAACGTTTTGTTCTACTATTGCTTGGGCTGCGATTTGGCTGACTTTACCTTCAAAGGTTTTTCCTGGGTAGGCATCTGCTGTAATCGAGACTTTTTGACCAAGGCTGATTTTGGAAATATTTGTTTCCGCTAAATTTGCGACAACTTCATTGGTTGAAGCTAGAGACAAGATCGAAGAAGAAGAAGAGGAAGCTACTTCACTACTAGCAGTTGTGGGTGTCACAAAAGCGCCGGGATCGGCAAATTTCTTTGTCACCACCCCATCAAAAGGGGCGCGAATGATCGTGTCATTGATTTCGGCTTGGATGTTTTGTAGCGAACCACGAGCAGATGTTACCTGGGCGCGGGCTGCATTAATATCTTCTTGGCGCGTTCCTGCTTTCAGAAGTGCCAAAGCTTGCTGTCTCTGCTTCACTACAGCTTGTGCTTGCTCGATGTCTTCTGGACGTGACCCAGCTTTTTGCAATCCCAGTGCTTGCTGTGCTTCATTTACACTAGCTTGGGCGCTGTCACGAGTGGCACGGTTTTGGTTAAGAGTCTGAAGGGATATACCGCCTGCATTGTAAAGCTGTTGATTACGAACAAAATCATCTTCTGCTTGCCGAAGAGTGGCTTGAGCGCTTTGCAAGCGTGCCTGTGCTTGGGCAATATCTTGAGAGCGATTGCCTGCTTGTACCTTTTGCAGATTCGCCTGGGCTTCGTCTAATACTCCTTGTGCTTGAGCAATATCTTGAGGACGATTACCTGCGATCGCTTTTTGCAAATTCGCCTCGGCTTGTGCCAATTGCCCTTGAGCAGAAGTAAGTTGCCCCCGCAGGTTGGAATCATCCATGTAAGCGACAATTTGTCCTTGTTTAACGAGATCCCCTTCCTTAGCTAGCAGTGTTTTTAAAATGCCAGAATTTTTCGGACTGAGGTTAATTGACCGCTCAGGTTTCACTGTTCCGTTTGCTGAAACTGTGATTGTTAAACTCTGCCTTTGTACAGGTCTTGTCAGTACCTTACGCCTGGCTTGTTGCTGGGAAACAACGGCTACTTGGTAATAAACTGCATAGCCAATTCCACCCAAAAGGCAAAAAGCAATTAGCCAAGAGAGCCAATTTCGTTTGCCCTTTTTTTTCTTTACCTCTGGAACTAAAACTGATGAATCTACGGTATTTGGTGTATCAATTTTCATATCCATTTTGTCTATAAGGAACGGCTACCGAGCCAGTATTCACGGCTAAACTATAGCCTGGTAGCCCTATACTGACAATGATTTTGAGTTTTTAGTGTTTTAAAGGTTTATTTGCAGTACTAGTCCACTAGGAAGTCTGAAATAATCATCACGCACTCTCACTAATCTTCCAGCAGGAACAATTTCCTGACTGGGAAGAAGAATATCTCCGTTGGGAAGTCTGAAGTAACCTTGGTTACGCAGTCTAACTATGGATCTAGCAGGAATAATTTGCCCGTTAGGATATCTAATGTCACCATTACCAAGTCTGACTACTCTGCTATAGGATTGGTTGTCGCGGTTCCAATTACCCCGATCTCTAGAATTTCGGATTTCTCCAGGATAGGGTCTGCTATCGCGGTTCCAATTGTCCCGATTTCTAGGGTTTCGGACTTCTCCACGATAGGATCTCCCATCGCGGTTCCAATTATTATCCCGATCTCTAGGGTTTCGGACTTCTCCAGGATAGGATCTACCGTCGCGATCCCAATTTTGATCGCGATCGCCAACAACATAGACTTTCGTCTGGGCACTTGCAGGCGCAGTCAAAAGAGTGGGAACAAT
This sequence comes from Nostoc sp. UIC 10630, assembly GCF_010747425.1. Taxonomy (NCBI): domain Bacteria; kingdom Bacillati; phylum Cyanobacteriota; class Cyanophyceae; order Nostocales; family Nostocaceae; genus Nostoc; species Nostoc sp. UIC 10630. The sequence continues at coordinate 2,172 of NZ_JAAGOG010000188.1, read as the reverse complement.
TATCAGAGCAGCAGCAGCTAGGACTATCGATACACGGTTTGGTTTCAACATGAAATTAACTCCTCATTGCTATTAAATTTCTATTCTGTTGAGGTTTAGATTCAGCAATACTTAGATAGTTGCCTTTATTTGGGTATCAATATGTTTGGTATTTACCTCATCGTATAAATTCATACATAATAATTATCGATCAAAAAGCTGAAACCAATGTATGACGAAAGTCATTAGTAATCCGAGACTTATGTATGACCAAAGTCATCAGTTTTTAATGGGGAGATGAGGGAGAATAATTAATATCCAACGCCCAATTTTTTTAAATTTAATCCTGTATTGGCGCAATTCCTTGCCAGATAATATCCACAAAATTTTGGATAAATGCTGATACTTCTGTACCACGATCTTCAGACTTTAAGTAATTTTTTATGGGAAAAACGTCTGTTTTTATACTTTTTTGAGACGAAATCTGCTCTAAGAAAACATAGTTCATCAACGAGCCAAGTAAAATATGAGTCACTGTCTGGGGATCGCAAGGGCGAAGGCGATTTTGGTTGATTTCATACTCTAGAAAAGCGGTCAGTGCTTTGAAATCTTGTATGGGTCTTGGTTCTTTACCTCCAAGTTCTGGAAACGCATTGCCTCGCGATCGCAGCATCACGATCTGAGGCAGCACCTCACGATAAAATTCCGTAATCTGGAGGCAAATATTGATTAGGTTTTCTTTGAGATTGCCTTTGCCACTAAGAGATTCCAACTCGCTCACCCACACGGGTTTTTCTGGAATTCCCATCGCCGCAAAAAATAATTCTTCTTTGGTTGAGAATCGCTTAAAAATTGAAGCTTCAGAAATACCTGCCTGTTGAGCAATTTCTAAGGTTGAAGCACCAAATCCTTGTTGCAGGAAAACTTGACGAGCCGCTTCTAATATCTGCTGATTGGTGATTTTGGGTACACGAGCCATAAATAAGTGAGTAATTACTTATTAATATATTGCCTTTGTGATGGGAATGTCAATAACTAATGACGTAATATTTTGCTGCCGTCAAGAGCGGAGATCGTTTAAGCTAGCTGAAAGATTCTTTGATTAGTGGCTTAAAGGCGGTAATGTGCCTAAACATGTTCGTTTGATTTCTTTTCTAATGGTCTGTAGTTTGTGGAGTATGCCAAAAGCCGCTAACGCGCAGGCATTAATACCCCATACACTGCAACTAGATGGGACAAAGTTAGAGAAGCAGGGATTGAGCTTGGCACAAGAGGCGGCTCAACTAGCTCAGTTTCAACAGGTTGAATTAGCTTTGCCACGAGCGCGGCTGGCTAGTCAACTGGCTCCGAAGAATGATAAAGTATGGTTGCTTTTAGGTGGATTGCAACTACAAACCAAAGAGTTTGACGGGGCGATCGCTAGCTTAAAAAAAGCGCAATCTATCAATCCTAAAAATGGTGATATTTTGTTTGCTTTGGGTTCAGCTAATTTTCAGCAGAAAAATTACCAAGCGGCGGTTGTTAATTACCAAGAAGGTTTGAAGTTAAAACCCAACGATCCAGAAGGGTTATTTGATTTGGGTAATGCTTACTATCTACTGGGTAAATTGCCAGATGCGATCGCACAGTACGATAAAGCAGTCTCTCAAGATAAAAAATTCTGGCCAGCGCTCAACAATATTGGTTTAATCAACTACGAACAGGGTAATACCTCTGAAGCAATTAAGCGATGGCAATCTGCTGTAACCCTTGATAAGCAAGCCGCAGAACCTTTATTAGCTTTGGCAGTGGCACTCTATACGAAAGGCGATCGCCAACAAGGTCTAACAATGGGAGAAGCTGCACTCCGCATCGATCAGCGCTATGCTAATTTGAATTTTCTTAAAGAAAATCTCTGGGGCGATCGCCTATTGTCTGATACGAAAAAATTCCTAGAATTACCCCGTATTCAAGCAGCCCTACAGCAACCAGAAAACTCATCATCAGCTCCTGGAAAACAGCCTACTCAATAGGAGTGGGGAGTGGGGGGACAGGGGAGCAGGCAATACGGTTCGGATAAGCATTTTTCACTTTCCTTCTGGTCTGGGTAAAGGGTAAGGGGTAAGGGGTAAAGGGTAAAGGGTAAAAATTTATTCAAAACCTTTCCCCTTTCCCCTTTCCCCTTTAACCGAACCGTATTGGGGGAGCAGGGGG
>NZ_JAAGOG010000187.1:0-15387 GCF_010747425.1 Nostoc sp. UIC 10630 | reverse complement strand
GAGTGGGGATGAAGGAGCAGGGGAGGCAGGGGAAGCAGGGGGAGAATAACTAATGACTAATGACAAATTCCCAATTAGACATTTACAGGCTGTTTACTATCAGCTGATGTGTAATTGCGATCGCTAATTACAAACTCCGTGATTGATTCTTTACCTGTAATTAATCTTGCTCCGCGATTACGGGTGAAATAGTTCCATGCCCACTGAATCATTACTACTAATTTGTTGTCAAATTCAATTAAGAAGTAGATGTGAATCACCAGCCAAAACAGCCATGCAACGAAACCTTTCAGCTTGATAAAGCCCAAATCGACTACAGCAGAATTGTGCCCAATCATCGCTAAACTACCATGATCGGTATAAGCAAAGGGTGGCAAACTTTTACCTGCAAGTCGCTGTTGAACTAATGTTGCTACATATTCACCTTCTTGCTTGGCTACAGGTGCAACACCAGGTAGGGGTTTACCATTTTGATGAGAAAAATTTGCTAAGTCGCCAACTACAAAAATATTGGGATGTCCCTTAATACTCAAGTCAGGTTCAACGATAATCCGTCCAGCGCGATCGCATTCAGCACCTGTGCGTTCTGCTAGCACTTTTCCCATTGCTGAAGCTTTTACACCTGCTGCCCATAATACCGTTTTTGAGGCAATTTCTTTAACTTCTTCGCCTTGTTTGAGGGTAACAGTATCATTTTCAATATTCGTTACCAGTGTTTTTGTCTGGACAACCACCCCCAAGCGTGTCAAGGATGCTTCCGCTTCTTGTGATAACTCTGGTGCAAAAGGTGGCAGAATCCGATCCAGCCCTTCTAATAGCAAAATCTTGGCTTCTGAGGTGTCGATGTTGCGGAAATCTTCTTTGAGGGTTTGATTTGCCAATTCTGCGATCGCACCCGCTAACTCTACACCTGTTGGGCCACCACCCACAATTACAAAAGTTAACCAAGCACGGCGTTTTTCTGGGTCGGTTTCTTTTTCTGCGGCTTCAAAGGCTGAAAAAATCCGGCTACGCATTTCTATGGCATCTTCTACAGTTTTCAAACCTGGGGCGAATTCTTCCCAGTTATCTTTACCAAAGTAGGAATGCTTCGCACCTGTAGCAACAATCAACGTATCGTAAGCTATTGCTTCGTCGCCCACAGTCACTTCTTGTGCTTCTGGATCAATATTATTTACCTCTCCCAGCAGCACTTTTGTATTCTTGCTCTTGCTGAGGACAGAACGTAACGGTGAGGAAATATCAGCAGGAGATAGCGCACCTGTGGCGACTTGATATAAGAGGGGTTGAAATAGATGAAAGTTACGTTTATCGATGAGAGTAACGTTTACTGCTGCCTTGGCGAGTGTTTTTGCCGCATACAGTCCTCCAAAACCACCACCAACAATAACTACTTTATGAGGTGGATTATTGTCAAGAGAATTTACCATAAGAAATATTATCCGGTATTCTGACTATTGTAACTATTCTTAACAAATTTGTATCAAAATTGTCATCATATATTTTGTATTCCTATTTACATTTGAAGAATGATTAAAGCAATCAAAACTACAGGATAAATAGAACTTTTAAAGATAGAGGGTTCGACAATAAGATTTGGCAATATTTAACATACTCTTTGCTTATGTAAATTTATCAACGGTAGATGTAGGATTTATGCAAATTCATTCAGAACGAGTTGATTCTGGTGTTTGTGTCAAACTTGGTGAATGATTTCGTCGCCAACGGTTAAAGCCATAGATAAGAGCAGCAAAAATTAACAAATAGGGACTGTAAACAATTAACCAAATACCCAACTTGAGTAAGCCAACGGAAAATGCACTCAAAGAATGGGTAGAGTTATTCCAAGTTTCCTGAACTTGCAAACCAAAGGCAGGTTGGGGACTGGTGCTAGAAACTGCTGCTTCAAGGTTGAGGGTAATAGTGGAATAAGCAACTTGATTTTTGAGGTTTTTCAGTTGGGCATCAATTTGTTCTATGGTTTGACGGACATTACTCAATTCTTGGGAAACACTCAGCACATCTCTAACAGAACCTGCCCGATCCATAATTTTTTGCAAATTGGCTTCAGTTTTTTGCAAATTAGTTAATCTAGCTTGGAAATCCACCAAGCGATCGCCTACATCTTCCGCAGTAATATTACGACTCTCTATAGTGCCTAATTTAGCTAGTTCTTCCAGGGTAGGTTCTAGCCGATTCTCTGGTATCCGCAATTGGATTGTTGCTGTGTAACGCGGGTTGTCACCTTTGGGTTGTTGTTGTTTCAACCCGATTAAATCCCCTTGCTGTTGATTGATAATTTGCGAAACAGCATCAACAGTTTTATCTACAGAGTTGACAGTCAAAGAGATTGCTGCTTTTTTGATGAGTTGGGGGCGAGAACGGTTTATTGGTGCAACTTCCGCTTTTTGGGAAATACTGTTTTCACGAGCAGATAATTGATTTACCGCTCCATTGGCTGCAACTTGAGGTGCAGACTGATTTGTTGACCGATCCGAAGAGGCGCAACTAGTGAAAATCACCCCTCCCAATAACGCACTTATAAATAAAGCAGATGTGCGCGGCAATTTAGTCGAAGCGTACATAATCTATCCTTAGATGGATGAAGTTAAACTTAGTATTGCTGAAAGAAAACTCAAAACCTGTATTGTTGCGATTTATGTAACAGGTTTGTCATTTGTCATTTGTCCCCTTAGTCCAAAGAGATAAATTGAATTATTTATAGTAATCTGTGTTACTCAATTTGAGGTACAATCGTAAGCCTGCCAATAAATGACGATGCTTGCTGACAGGAGATGCTTCTATGGCCCGGATGTACTATGACGAAGATGCCAATTTAGACCTTTTGGCTGGAAAAACTATTGCTATCATCGGCTATGGTTCTCAAGGTCATGCCCACGCTCTCAATCTCAAAGATAGTGGTTTGAATGTGATTGTGGGACTATATCCGGGTAGTAAGTCAGTAGCAAAAGCTGAAGCTGCTGGGTTAACTGTGAAGAATGTCGCAGATGCTGCCAATGCTGCTGACTTTATCATGATTTTGTTACCTGATGAAGTCCAAAAAACGATTTACAAAAACGAGATTGAACCAAATTTAGAAGAAGGAAATGTGTTAGCCTTTGCCCACGGTTTCAATATTCACTTTGGGCAAGTTGTACCACCAGCTAACGTAGATGTGGTGATGGTAGCACCGAAAGGGCCAGGGCATTTGGTACGGCGGACTTATGAACAGGGTGAAGGTGTACCAGCGCTGTTTGCAGTTTATCAAGATGCTAGTGGTCAGGCACGCGATCGCGCCATGTCTTATGCTAAAGGTATTGGTGGTACTCGCGCTGGTGTTCTAGAAACCACTTTCCGCGAAGAAACCGAAACCGATTTATTTGGTGAACAAGCAGTATTGTGCGGTGGTTTGAGTGCTTTAATCAAAGCCGGATTTGAAACTTTGGTAGAAGCTGGTTATCAACCAGAATTGGCTTATTTTGAATGTCTGCATGAAGTAAAGCTGATTGTTGACTTGGTTGTAGAAGGCGGTTTAGCCAAAATGCGCGACAGCATCTCTAACACTGCTGAATATGGCGATTATACTCGTGGGCCAAGGATTGTTACCGAACAAACTAAAGCTGAAATGCAAAAAATTCTCAGCGAAATTCAATCTGGGCAATTTGCACGAGAATTTGTTCTAGAAAACCAAGCTGGTAAACCAGGATTTACCGCCATGCGTCGCAAAGAATCTGAACACAAAATTGAGGAAGTTGGTAAAGATTTACGCGCTATGTTTAGCTGGTTGAAAAAAGCTTAAGCAAAACAAGGATCTGAATGTAGAGACGTTACATTACAACGTCTTTACAATGATTTTGAAATTACGCAAAATTATTTTTCATGCCGCTATAGATGTTATTTAAAATGCGTATAATATGTGCATTTTAAATAATACCAATTTTTTATGAAGCTGAATAGAATTCGATCTCCCCTAGCCCCCTTAATAAAGGGGGGAACCGGAAAAACATCTATCAAAGTCCCCCAATTTATCGGGGGATTTAGGGGGATCAAGATATGTGCAACTTCACATTAAATTGGTATAATATCATTTGCTTTAGGATTTGAGATAATCTGCAATGTACGCTCCATAGCGATCGCGCAATATTTGTTCGCGGAATTTGAATCCTAATGTTTTCCCTCGACAGGATAGAGATTTGCACAAGCACCGCGAGACAGCTATTGATTCATATTCAGTGGTTTCGTAGTCCCAGCTAATTTCCTCACCGACTTCGATATCGTCCAAAGCAACGAAGTCATATCCCCCAAACTGATTGTTGCTTACGCCAGTATTTGGATCGCAAGAATGATTAATTACGACAGCAGGCTCATCTAGGTTGACATACAAATTAAAATCCATCTGAAAGGAATAAATTGTTCGTTGGGGAACTTCTTCAGTTGGGATACCTACCACAACCGTTTCCCCTTTGGCAAATTTTTTCGTAGCAAATACTCCTCTTCCTTTTGCTGTTTCCTGAATCGTGACATGAAAATTGAGCTTTACAGCTGAAATTGACTCTATTGTATTCATAGATAAAGACCCACTATGTTTAAATTTCTTGCTTTCAAATTTCAAACTTGGCTTAGGCTTAGTTAGATTTCACTTTCGAGGTAAAAGCTCGTTAACTGCTCTGTACCTCAACTTTTGCTTCCGGTTCAAGCTTTTGAGGGCTCTGACTTAGAAGCAGAGCAACTAAAACAAGAATCGCGCCAATTAGACCGCGCATTCCCAGATGTTCTCCAAGTAGCCAAAACGAAAAAATTGTGGCGAACAATGGCTCAAGTGTATAAAGTAAAGCTGTTTCGTCGGCTGAAACCCATTGCTGTGCCAATGTTTGCAGCCAGATAACAGCAGCAGTTGCCAACAGCCCTAAGTAGACAATCACTCCCCAGTGCTGGTGAATTACCTCAAATTGGTTAAGAATTTGGGTATTATTCCAAAGCAGACCTAGCACCGCAATGAACAAAAGTTGAACACTGGTAAGCGTTAAGGTGGGGTGACGAGACGCAACCCGGTCTAGGAAAATTATGTAGCCTGCATAGACAAAAGCATCAACGAACATCAACAGATCGCCAATTCCTAGTTCTCCCCCTTCCCAAAACATCACGCCAATACCGATCACAGCGACTCCAGCAGCTAGGAAAGTTCTCAACGGTACGCGCTGACCACTCAGCCATGCTAGTAGTGGGACTATGAGTGCGTTCAAACTGCCAATGAATGCAGCCCGATTCGCTGGTATAGTCTTGAGTGCAATTGTTTCTATAGCTAAGAAAAAGAAAAGGAAAAGACCTAGTACTGTACCATCACGAAGTAAAAGTGCGTTAATATTACGTAAATTTACAGCAAAAACTGCTGCTGCTATGACAAAACGTGTAGCAATCAATGCACTTGGTGGAAGACTACTAACGATGTCTTTAGTCAATGGAAAAGTTGTAGCGCTAATTACATTAACAAGGATAAGCAGCATTATTCCTTTTAAACGCAACGTATTTTCAATTTGCATCAAATTAATTGATTGAATAATGTTTCTTTACATCCATAGAGAATGCGATCGCATAGAGAATGTTGGTTTTCCTGTATCCAGTCAGCGCCTTCTGAATTGAGGATTTTTAATTGGGAAAGTTTTACGAAGTAAGTTGGCACAATAAAATCAAACTATGTAAATAAAAATGAACTAGGCTAAAACCCTTATATCTATTGCCTATTGCCTATTTTCTATTGCCTTATCCCAACGACAATTATTTACGCCCACTGACTTAATCTGATTTTGGTAATCTCATGTCTTTTTTCACATTGCAATTAAAAGGTAAAAGAAGTTCGCATTAATCCAATCCGAATTGTATCATTTGCTGCGTTATGTTTAAAATTTCTAATCACTAAAAATCTCCTAGTCACAAAAATTATGTCACTAAGTAGATAGCGATAAAATAATTACAAATGTTAGTAGACTGAAAATTTTTGCGATCGCCTACGGTGAGTGCTTCGCGCGCTTGCTTAGTGATGGATACCTGCAAATCAGATTGCTACATTACGCTTATCGTACACTGCGTTAAGCCGCTACACATCATCTATGGATGCAATGTCACCAACCCTAGCAGAAAAGGACTGTTCTTGTTCGGTCTATATTCAATACAATTGAGAAACGCTATTTATAATCTGGTGAAATACAAAAATAAATAATTTATACTTGCAAAAAGGATTTAATTCCATAACTACTAAAAGGATGTAGGTATGAGAAAATTTTTTAATTTCTGCTTCGAGGCTGAATTTTATCTAAAAATTGCTATTACTTGCACCATTCTTCAGCAAATATTTTATTGGTTGTTGCACAATATAGAACTCAATTTTATAACTCAAGTGCTGTTATACTGGCTTGTTGGTTCTATTTCATTTTATAGCATTGGTCTTTTCATCGAAAAGGTAATTAAAAACAATGATAATTTAAGAGAGAAATTAACTGCCAGAGTTAAGAAAGTCAAAACACAACCATTTCCTTCGTTTACTGCCAAAGGCATCATTACTGGAGAAATCAAAAGTTTCATAGCAGCTTTTATTATCCTCTACTTAGCGCCAGAGGTAAATAGAGGAAATAGTCTGCTCTCAAACCTTGGATGGTTTTTGATGAGAATAATTGTTGCTGATTTCTGTTTTTACGTTTCTCATTCGCTACTTCACAGAAAGTTTTTACAAAAAATACATTTAAAACATCATGAGTTTGCCGACTCATCAAGTTTTGTTGCTGGACATAAGAGTTTGACTGAATATATTATTGTTACTATTACAGACCTTTTGCCTATCTTTATATTTGGGTATGATATCACCCAACTATGTGCTTGGACTATTATAGGTAATGCTTACAACCTTGAAGGTCATAGTTCCTTATCAATATTTTTTGTTCCATCAGATTTTCACGATCTTCACCACAGTTGTTTCAAGAAAAACTATGGAATTCAAGGATTTTGGGACAGGTTATTCAACACCCTAAACCCTCCTACAAAGAAGCCAGGAATTATGTTCCCTGTAGCTTATTTGGAGCATATCACCATGAAGTTATCTAATACTTTAAATTGATTGAGAACTTTAAATCTAGAGAAACCCTCACTTGATTCTTGGCTACAGTGTACACAAGCCTTTTAAAGTTGTCCCACAAGCTTTTTATTCCCCCAACTCCCCTTTTTATTTTTAAGGAAAATCTCTTAAATTCTTCCTTTTTAAGGATAATTTAGGAGGATCTGCAACATTTTGGTTTTGTAGTCTGACTTATTAATTTTATGTCCAAAATTACCAACCCATTGTTCCTGGACTACCTTTAAATGGCCCGACAATATCAGAGGTAATCCATCCGCCATAAAAATCACCGGGTTGAGACATAACTAGCTCATCATTTACATAGCAAGCATCCATTAAACTAGGGTAAAAAGCATAGTATTCTTGAATGGTTACAAAATCAGATGTAGGGTCAAAATATCGCCAAGCGGCGCTATTTATATACTTATCACCGATGCTTATATCATAATACTGACACTTACCTTTCCATTCACACCAACTTTTTTTAGGTGTTTCTATCAGATATTCTAGTTTAATATCTTCTGAAGGAATGTAATAAGAAGGAGGATGGCTAGTTTCTATGACTCTTTTAGCTTTACTTGTTTCTGCTAAAACAATATTATTAACAATTATCCGAATTGATTTGTTTGTATCTTCTAAACGAGCCGGACGCGGATAATCCCAAACTGACTCTTGACCGGGTTGTGGAGGAATAGGATTTGGTCTCATGGTTAATAATTTTTTGTTTTTACTTTGCCATTAAAATGCAAAGGTAGTTCGCATTAATCTAATTCTATTCTAGATGATTTTTTCGTACTATTTCTCCTAAATTTTAGGCTAGTAATATGTTTGCTGTCTCAACGAAAATTGAGCCTGACGATTACAGGGAGAAATGGAAGATGTAAAAACTGCTATTCTGTAACTGTTAGTATCCTGCAAATTATTTTTGTAAAACCTCATGTTGGGGTTACTGCTTGATATCTTGAACAATCCTAAAACCTGCGTGTTGATAAAAATTAGGACGGAACCAGTTGCGATAATATTTTAAAGCTTCTGTACCGTTAGTTATCCAGCATCCTCCTAACATCATCTGATGCTTATTATCAAAAAATATTGCAGAATTATCTTCGTAAAGGAAATGAGGCTTATATCCTGGTAAAGGATTTAAATTATCACTCAAGTGTTCCCAAACATTTCCGCGTAAATCATACAAACCAGAATAACTTTTGGCGGTTTCTAACATTCCCACTGGACTAGGTGAGCCAAATTTTAAATTTACATTGTAATTGTCTACATCTTCTACTAAACCACTACTATAAGTTGCTAAATGATATTCGGCTTCACTCATTAAACGGGTATCTTTACTTTGCCAACAACAGTAAGCCATTGCTTCATAATGATTGACCTCTACAGGCCAATCTAAGGGTAAGCCGATTTCATCAAACATGGCTCGATACTTGTAACTGCCATTTTGGGGTATCCAAAATTTGGGATATTGAATGTTGTTTTCAGTTTTCCAATGCCAAGATTCTTCATCCCAATACGCTTGGTTTTCGTAGCCACCAGCCTTGACAAAATAACTAAAATCGGCATTGGTAATCAGATATTTACTGGCTAAAAAAGAATCCACTTCAACAGTGCGATCGCCATAATCAATATCCCATCCATAGGTTGGATCGTTAAAGGCTTTGCCAAGTTTGACTACCCCACCCATCACTTGTATCATTTCGTTTTGAGCAGTGTAGCCATTAAAAGGGGCATATTGCCAGTTTTGAGGGCGTTTCACTCTCTCAATTGGTAGTTGGCGAATTAACATTGAAGAGGTTTCAATATGAATACGCTGATGTTCAATCCCCATCATTAAAGCCCAGAGGGGATGAGTAGGGTGAATTGGTAGAGTTATTGGAGTAGTTTTAATTACTTCGGAAATTACTATATATGCTTGTTTTCGATACTCCCAAGTTTGTGCAACTTGTGGCCATTCCAAATGAGCGATCGCTTGATTTAATTCTTCTGCTACCTCTGGATCAACTCCAATTTCAAACAAAATTTCATAGTCTGGATTGATCCTTTTTTCTAATAATTCAACGCTAATTAATTTATTGATGTAGAAAACAGCCGAATGTCCAAGATAGAAAATTAGAGGGTTTCTCAAAGGATCGGGATTGAGATAAAATGTATCTTCTTCTATTAAAGTTTTCATCAGCATATCTTCTAGTTGCCAAGCATTCTCAAAATAATCGAGGATAACTTGGCGATCGCAACTATCTAGTTTAGGCGGATGAGTAGATTGAAAACTGTTCATGATATAACTCAATTGCTATTATATAGACGATTAACTCTGGTTAATTTACTTGACAAACTTAATCAAAAAATTGCTAATGTTAATTGTTGATTGCATTCCGGCTCTATTTCTATTTTTCCAGATATGTTGAATCTTGCTAAATGAAACATATCCATGAACAAACAAATGCCGCTTCATTAGGCATTTATAAAATGGCTAAAAATACTGAGATACTGTAGGACGATCAATGCCTATCAGCCTTAAGTAAGCGCCATTCATAAACCAACCATAAGCTTTGTAAGTTAAGGTTTAAAGCCTAATTAACGGATATGTCTATTTAAATTCAAATTTGGGGAAGCAAAATTTAAGCTTGGCAAAGAATTAGCCCAAACCACTGATTGGGATCTGTCCAAGTTTTCAGAGTCTTGAGTCCATGTGTCTCCAGTTGTTTTTGCATATTTACTAAATCAAACTTGCGAGAAATTTCGGTGAGAATGCTTTCTCCACCTGCAAAGCCAACTTGTAAATCTAGCGCTTCTAAAGATACTTCATGACTCTTTTGGCAATGCAGATACATTTCAATTTGAGCATCATTTTCATTATAAATAGCTTGGTGAGTAAATAAGCTGAGGTCAAAATTACCTTGAAAACGCCAATTTAAATGAGAAAGGATATTTAAATTAAAAGCAGCCGTTACTCCCTGACTATCATTATAAGCTGGCTCCAAAATTTCTTTGGGTTTTTGTAAATCAATCCCCAAAAGAAAGTAGTCCCCTGCTTGTAAAGTCCTAGTAATTTGTCTTAAAAAATCATCACATTCTCGTGGTTTAAAATTCCCAAGAGAACTGCCTAAGAAAAAAATCATTCGTGATGCTGCAAATGTGGATTTTAGCTTTATCAATGCTTGTTCATAGGTTCCTATTAATCCTTCAACAAAGAAAGTTGGATATTTATGTTGTAGTTTTAGTACGCTAGATTTAAGGATTCCATGACTAACATCAATGGGTATATATCTACAGTGGCTTGCAATTTTTTGGTAAGCATCTAGCAAAAAAAGAGTTTTTGTAGAACTGCCACTGCCTAACTCTACAAGTTCGCAATTACCTGTTATCTGAGCTATTTCATCGGCATATTGGCGTAAAATTCCAGCTTCTGTTCGTGTTGGGTAATATTCTGATAATTCACATATTTGTTCAAATAGTTCTGAGCCATAATCATCGTAAAAATATTTAGGGGGTAAAGTTTTGGGACTTTGAATTAATCCTTGGATGACATCTTCACCCTCATTGTGGATAGCTCGATCGTTCTCATTAATAGATTTTAGATATGTTGCTAACATGATGTCAATATTTTTAGTTCTGAATGAAGTACTTAATATGACATATTTAGTATTTAATAGCAAGGCTTATTTCTAAGTGATTAATAACAGATTAAAATACGAAAAACCCCTCGATTTAGTGTGGTATTAAAGCAGGTTTTACTAATTTACTATTTGCTGGTTTATTCAAGTATGAATTAATAAATAAGTCGCCAGGAATAGACATTACTACATTATTAGAGGTAAACATTATCTACTACTGAAAAATGGCGAAGCTCATAAGTTACCTGTATTGATAATAACTTATATTCTGGTTAAAAATCATTGGAGCTTTAGTAGCGATCGCAATGCCCAAAAACTCTTGTTTTTATTTCAATAGATAAGTGAAGTTTATCGAAGTATGACTTTTGTCGCATAACAATTTATCAATTTTTTCATCAAAGTTAAATAATTTGCGATCGCCTGACTCAAAAAAATTGTGTTTTTTATCCCGTTTTTTGCTTAAGTTTTCTCCTGTCAAAGACGCTATGCAAGGGTGTATACACAAGTATTTTAAAGTTGTTCTACAGGATTTAGATTCCCTCTACAGTAATAGGAGCCAAAGTCCCCGTTAAGAAGGGTAATTTAGGAGGCTCTAAAGCTGTTTTGTACCTTGTACAGAGTTGTGTGTACACCGTAGCTTAAAAGGAGAAAGGCTTTGAATTTTAATGCCCTTCCCTTCAATTTCCATGTAATTGAGAATCGTTATATGGTATTAAGTGGGTAGTTAAAATTAAACATAATAGTAAAATTAAACATAAAATAAAATCCTACTTTTGAGGGATGAATTGCTCAAGACTAGGATTTTTAGGACTTAAGTCCTTACTACAAACTTTAATTTATTTAGGCTTAGTTACTTATCTTTTATAGTTATTAAAGAAATTTACAAGTATGAGTTTCAATAAATTTAGTGCAACTAGTTTCGAGAAGCATACGGCGATGCCTTCACAGTAGGCATCGCGGATTTTAGATTTTATTCTAAAATCCCAAATCGAGTTACCGATTCACCGCCGCAGCTTCTCTTGCTGCTGCTGCTTGATCTGGGTGGATACCCAAGCGAGTGAGATTAATACGACCTTTGTTATCAATTTCACGGACTTTGATAATCACTTCATCGCCCACCGCTACTTCATCCTCAACTTTGCCAACGCGGTAGTCAGCTAGTTGTGAGATGTGGATCATCCCTTCTTTCCCAGGCAGAAATTCCACAAATGCACCTATCGGTATAATCCGAGTAATGCGTCCTGCATAGACATCTCCTTCGTGGAGTTTGCGGGTCATACCTTGGATGATGTTTCTGGCTCTCTTGGCCTTGTTCTCATCCACAGCCGAAATTGTCACGGTGCCATCATCTTCGATGTCAATTTTTGCACCAGTTTCTTCTGTGATGCCCTTAATAGTCTTGCCTCCAGGCCCGATGACCAGACCAATCATGTCTGAGTCAATCTTGATTGTTAACAGACGTGGGGCATAAGGTGAGGTTTCAATCCGTGGCACATCGATGCAGGCGAGCATTTTCTCCAGAATGTGCAACCGGGCTGCTTTGGCTTGGTGGACGGCTTGGGAAATAACATCCAACGACAAACCGGGGATTTTCATATCCATTTGCAAGGCGGTAATTCCGGTATCCGTCCCGGCAACCTTGAAGTCCATATCGCCCAAAAAGTCTTCAATGCCCTGAATGTCGGTCAGGATTCGCACTTCGTCTCCATCCTTAATCAGACCCATTGCTGCGCCACTGACGGGTTTGAGAATTGGTACACCAGCATCCATGAGGGCGAGGGTGGAACCGCAGACTGAACCCATTGAGGTGGAACCGTTGGAAGAAAGTACTTCCGATACGATGCGAATCACGTAGGGAAATTGTTCTTTTGACGGTAGTACAGGAATTAGCGATCGCTCTGCTAATGCCCCGTGACCAATTTCACGCCTTCCTGGTGAACGCATTGGCTTGGTTTCCCCGACTGAGAACGGCGGGAAGTTGTAATGATGCAGATAACGCTTATGTTGATCTAACTGCATATCATCGTTGAGGTTTTGGGCATCCCCTGGCGTACCCAAAGTACAAGTGGATAATACTTGAGTTAGTTCTCGATTAAATAAACCGCTACCGTGGACTCGCTTTGGTAAGACACCAACTAAACAAGAAACACGACGCACTTCATCGAGTTTGCGACCATCAACGCGAACGTTATCTTCGATGATTTGCCGCCGCATGAAGTACTTAGTTATATCTTTGAAAGTGTTACCAAGTGCTTTGCTATTTGCAGTTGCGGCAACTCGAATTGGGTCTTCTTCTGGCAGTTCCTTAATCGTCGTAGCAATTTCATCCTTGACGACATCTAAAGCTGCATCGCGTTCGGGTTTAGTGAAGGTAAATTGAGACAGGATTTTCTTAATCTGGCCGCTAGCGCGATCGCGGATATAATTTTCTAGCGTCTGGTCTACTTCTGGTGGTGCTTCTTGCACTATCACTAAGCCCAGTTCTGCTACTAAATCTTGCTGCGCTTTGATTAAGTCCCGCACTGCTTCATAACCAAAGTCAATCGCCTCGATGATATCTCGCTCTGGCAACTGATTGGCTCCCGCCTCCACCATGATTACGCCATGTGGAGAACCTGCTACTACCAGATCCAAATCTCCGGCTTCAATTTCTGCATAAGTGGGGTTAATAATAAAATCATCTCCCACTAAACCAACGCGAACTGCTGCCATTGGCCCATTAAAAGGAATCTGGGCAATCAGGGTAGCGATGGAAGCGCCTGTAACTGCTAATACATCGGGTGGAACCAACTCGTCCATCGATAGTGTTAAGGCGATAATTTGCAGGTCATCCCGTAACCATGAAGGGAACAAGGGACGCATGGGACGGTCTATAAGACGGCTGGTGAGAATTGTTTTTTCTGGTGGACGACCTTCCCGCCGCATGATCCCGCCGGGAATCCTACCAGCTGCATACAGTCTTTCTTCGTAATCTACTGTGAGGGGAAGAAAATCAATGCCTTCTCTGGCTTGCGATCGCGTAGCTGTCACTAAAACGGATGTGTCCCCTGATTCTATCAAAACCGACCCACCTGCCTGGGGAGCTAGTAAGCCTACTTTCAGTCGAATATCCCTTCCATCGAAGGATATTGACTTATCAACTTCTGCCATTCAGTTCTTTTTCCTTCTCTTTCGCTATTCTCTTTCTGTGGCAATCCTAACATTTATGCACTAGGGCTGACTTCTAGTACATACAAAGATAAGAGTTGTCATCAACCCAAAGCACGATACATCATCAGCGCGTCTACCACCTGTTCATTATCTAGCTTCGCCGCACGAGGAATTCGCCCAATAATCTCAAATCCTAACGACTGCCAAAGGGTAATTGAAGGTATATTAGTTTCAAAGACCAAATTGAACATTACTGCTTCGTAGCCTAGGTCTGCTGCTATCAAGAGCATAGCCTCCCCCATGAACCGCCCGATGCCCTGACCGCGCAACCCAGGTTGTACAATAAAACCAGCGTTGCAAATGTGGCAACACCGACCGGGGAAGTTTGGTTTTAAATAAAACGCCCCTAATATTTCTTTAGGCTTGTGTGTAGCATCCTTACCAGATGTCCTGACAACAAAGGCATCCTTGCTTAACCAGTAAGTTGAAAATTCTGCCTGAGATAGAGGTTGCCTTTGGGGATAAGTTTTACCTTCAACAATTACAACATTGAGTAATGTTCTTACAACCTCCTGTTCTTGAGGATGAATATAATCTAGTTCTACTGTTATGTTATTTTTTATAACTTTAACAATGGGGAAATCCATTACTAATAATGTTGATGCAGAATGATTATTTGAAAATTATTTGTATGCAATGATTTGATTATAAATGCTATTGACAAGATTTAATAGTTAGAGCTTTACGAGTTAAATTATTTAATTTTACGAGAATCTGAGTAGTTAGCAAATGGCGATTTTACACGGTAATTGGTTACTAAAAAGTCAAAAGGGTTGTTTATTTATTTGGGGAGAAACTTGGCGATCGCCACGAGTTAATTTCGAGTCTAATGGATCTGGAGATATCCCACTAAATCCATTGGCAATGACATCAGTAGAGTTAAGCGAGTGGTTGGTTTCCCAGAAGATGGCGATTACCAACTTTATCCAGCAACCCAAAATTGCGATCGCTACTACTGGGCGAACACGTAAAGCCGCCACTCCCACTGAGATAAGTTTACCAACGCATTCACATATAATTGCCCTACCAACTTATATCCCCGAAGAGAGTACAGAAGGAACATCTGCAATTTTCCCTGTGCATTCTGCCAGCTTGGGGCTAGAAACAGACTCTCCCCAATATTTGCAACCGTGGCGAGTTGAGGGTTTTTGTCTTAACCCCAGCGAAGCAGTAAAATTTCTCGCTGCTATTCCCCTAAATGCTGCAAAAGGGGAAGATGCCTTTTTAGGAGGAGATTTACGTTTTTGGTCGCAAGTTTCCCGATGGAGTTTAGATTTAATCTCGCGGTGTAAGTTTTTACCAAGAATTGAACGGCAATCAGACGGTGCATTTGCTGCTAAATGGCAAGTACTTCTAGACAGTGCTGTCGATGGAACTCGCCTAGAAAAATTTTCTGCGGATATGCCGTTGGTTTGTCGGACTTATCAAGAGGGACTGGGGACTGGGGAC
>NZ_JAAGOG010000186.1:0-15555 GCF_010747425.1 Nostoc sp. UIC 10630 | reverse complement strand
CCAATCCCCAATCCCCAATCCCCAATGCTCCATTCCTTCACTTTGAAGTCGAAGACAGTGGACGGGGAATAGCACCAGAAGAAATGAACAACTTGTTTCAGCCTTTTGTCCAGACAACAAGTGGTATCCAAACCAAGGAAGGAACTGGGCTAGGATTGACAATCAGCCGTCAATTTGTGCGGTTGCTGGGTGGCGATATTTACTTAACGAGTACCCCTAGACAAGGATCTACTTTTAGCTTTGACATCCAAGTAAATTTAGCCGCAGCATTGAAAGTTTCACCAAGGTTGAATAAGGGACGTGTCATCAAGCTAGCAGCAGGCCAACCCTCTTACCGGATTCTGGTAGTGGATGACCGTAAAGAAAACCGCGATTTAATTGTGCAACTTCTTAGTAGCATTGGTTTTGAAATTAAGGCTGCAAATAATGGACAAGAAGCGATCGCAATGTGGCAAACTTGGCAGCCTCATCTTATTTGGATGGATATGCGGATGCCTGTAATGAACGGCTACGATGCAACTAAAGAGATTAGAGCCAGGGAAAGAAATACAAATACAAATCACCGCACTGTAATTATTGCCCTAACTGCCAGTGCTTTTGAAGAACAACAGGCAAGTATCTTAGCCGCAGGTTGCAACGACTTGGTTCGTAAGCCATTTCGTGAGCAGGTGATTTTTGAAAAGATAGCTGAATATTTGGAGGTGCTATATATCTGTACAGAAGAAAGTAGTGAAGATTCAACAGACAATAACCTAAAGAATATTCAATTTTCCATTTTGGATCTTCGCTCTGCAATTACCATTATGCCTGCTCAATGGGTAACAGAACTTAATCAGGCAGCCGTTGAAGTCGATGCCGAAAGGATTTTTCAACTAATTGAGCAAATTCCACCAACACATTCTACTTTGGCAGAAAAATTGACAAATTTAGTCCGAAGTTTCTGCTTCGATGAAATTATTGATGTTACTGATCTTTAGTGTAGTTTTGCGTAAGTTTTTTAACGTAGACGCGGAGCGGTGAGGGGGTCGCAGTTTTGGCGGTTCCCGTCGATTGCGAACCCCCGAACCCGGAGGGCTTACCGCAGGCTACCACAGAGACGCATAGGAAACAGAAAAAACGAAAAAATACTTAACCTAAGCGTATTGTAAAATACCCAACTTTTTTGATGAGTCGGGTATCTTGTAATTGCAATTCTCACAAATCAAGAGGGATTCCTATATATTTATCAAGTTGTTGCTAAAGCAGGTTCTGCCACAAAATATTTTAGATTTTCTTGCTGAGTGGCGAATTTCAAATATTGAGATGCCATTTCTGGTGTTAGCAATTCAATCATTAATCTGTTTTCCACCCAAAACTCAATCACATCAAAGAAAGAATCACGGTTACAGCGCACTACACGCCAATCTTCACGGACACCGATTTGTTCAATTTCTTTTTGGCTGATGGGTACAGAAATAGCTGCATGAATATCTGTATACATAGAAGTAATTGCAGTACGGACAAATACGCATTCTTCATCATTTTCACCAGGTTCAATTTGAGAGCCTAAAGGATAGAGTTCAATGGCTGTACCGTATTCATCAAAAGGTATAACCATATAGCTTCCTGGGTTAGGAGGAAATGGAACAGCTTGTGCTTTTAAGATTTCTGCCAGAACTTGAGCAACATGGCTGGGGTTTTTAACAGCAATTGAAATATGGTGAATCATGGGATAACCTCAGTTCGATATTTTATAGATTAGAAAACAATCGGGGAGAACTAGGGGAGGCAAGGAAGAGGGGAAAAGGGTAAGGGGGAAGAGGGAAAAGGTTTAAATACTACCCTTTCCCTTTAACCTTTCCCCTTTTCCCCCTCTTGCAAAAAGCACTTTTGCAAGAGGTTTAATGCTTATTGAGGTCGGCCGTAATGAGCTTTGCCCTTGCCATCAGTGGTCTCAAGTACCAGAACTTGCTGTCCGTACTCGTTCGTCTCAATCGACCACTCGTAAGTCTCAGCCTTTGCCGAATTGCGGCTGGAGTAGGTGCGCCCGCTATTGCAGATTTGCCCTTTGGATGTGCTGTCGCTAGGTTGGAAAGTCAGACGTTGACCTTCAATCTTAACTTTGCCTTTTTCTTCTATGAAGAGATTAGATGCACAGTTATAAGTGGTGATTTGAAGCAGCCGATTTCGCTGGTAGTTACCGTTAGATGCGAGTTGAAATTGATCGCTTGAACCATTTGGGGCTGCTGGGCGACCTGTGTAGCTGTCTTGATATTGGATAGACGAGATTCGACCGTACCGCCACTCGCCCTGGAGTTCGCCTGGTACTCCAGCATCATTTTTACCTGCTTGACTCGCGCTTGGGTAAAAAACAAGGCTAGCGATGATTCCCAAACTCAACGCACTAGTAGTTAAAAGGTGAGCAGCTTTTGGTTTTGTTATTGAGTACATATTGCTTTCTAGAAATAGATTTATTTATCAACAAATGGAAATTCTGCGTGTTTATGTATAGCTTTTCCCCGTAAGGGCGTACAGCTAGCTGTACGCCCTACATCTAAACAGAAAGATTCACGCCAGAAATTGCAATCCATATTTGTTCAAAAGAGGCTGTATTTTGTCCATGTTTGGCGATGGACTATCTGCGATTTGACCCATTTCTTCATAAAAGTTTTTCGCGCCTTGAGGTGAGATTAAAACCAAAAATTTAGCAGTAGCAGAACGAATCTTGAAGGCGTGTGGTGCATTGTGAGGAATATTAACAAAAGAGCCGGTTGATGCCAAAATAGTTTCTGTACCAACTTGGATGTCTAGTTCTCCTTCGAGAATATAAAATGCCTCTTCCCAAGGGTGAGTGTGCAGTGGTGGCCCATTTTCTTCTGTGTCTGTAATTTCATAAATTTTCCAAGCTTGATTTGTCTCTTCACCAGTTGCTTTGGTTGTAAATTGTCCACCCATAATTGAGAATTGATTACCTTCTCCTGGTGCAAGAATAATTGGTTTACGCATGGTTGAAGTTTGCATACAAGTTACTCCGGACTTTGCAATTTAGTAGGTGTGAGCTATAAATTTGATTTGATGCTTTTAAGATTAGGAATTAATCGGGGAGAACTAGGGTAGATAAATGAGTAATTAGGATTTATTTTGTAAACGATTATTAAGACCTAGGACTAAGGTTACAATTTCTAGAAATCATTAGTAGCCTATTCTGGCTAAAGTCGATATTGCCATGCCTAAAGAGCCGCTCAACTTTCCCAAAGCAGACATACTGGTGATTGATGACACGCCAGAAAATCTGAACCTTTTATCTGCCATGTTGACGGAACAGGGATATAAAGTTCGGAGTGTAACTAAGGGTTCTACGGGTTTACGAGGGGCAAATGCAGTTCCCCCCGACCTGATTTTGCTGGATGTGAATATGCCGGAGATGAATGGGTATGAAGTCTGCGAACATTTGAAAGCAAGCGATCGCACTCGCGAAATTCCGGTAATTTTTATTAGCGCTTTGGGTGATGTGCTAGATAAGGTGAAAGCGTTTGCAGTTGGGGGAGTGGACTATATCACTAAGCCTTTTCAACTAGAAGAGGTTTTAGCTCGAATTGAAAATCACTTAACGATTTGGAAACTGCAACAACAACTCCAAGCCCAAAATGAGCGGTTGCAGCAGGAAATTCACGAGCGCGCCAAAGCAGAAGAGAAGTTTGCTAAAGTTTTTCGCTCCAGTCCCAATCCGATCGCGATCGCTACAGTCTCAGATGCTTGTTTTATTGATGTCAATCCCAGTTTTTTGAAGATGAGCGGCTACTCTCTAGACGAAGTGATTGGCAATACTGCCACTGAACTTAATTTGGGTAAAAACACAGTCGCAATCGCTCAAACAATTCAACTTCTACCAGAAACTGGGTCACTATACAATCTAGAATTTGAATTTTCAACTAAGTGTGCAGAACTCAAAACCATACTAATATCTCTCGAATTGATTGACTTAGCTGGAGTACCGTGTGCTTTATTAATTGCCAATGACATCACCGAACGCAAACGTTTAGAAAACGAATTTATCTCTTTAGTCAGTCATGAATTGCGTACACCTTTAACTTCCACAATGGGAGCATTAGATTTATTGGGTTCAGAACAACTGGGAACTCTAAATGAACAAGGCCAAAAAGTTCTGAGCATTGCCACCACTAATACTGAACGCCTAATTCGTTTAGTGAACGATATTCTCGATTTAGAGCGGATGAAATCAGGCAAAATCTTCACGCGGAAGATGAAGTACAACGCCGCAGACTTGCTAACTACTGCCACAGAAGCGATGCAAGCAATGGCAGATCAATTCCAAGTCAAATTGATCATAAATCCTGTAGAAGTTGAACTTTGGGCAGATCCCGATCGCCTGCTGCAAACCCTGACTAATTTACTAAGCAACGCTATTAAGTTTTCTGAACCAGGAGACACGGTGTATATCAGTGCCACTCTCTCAGAATCCCAAGGCATTGAGCCTCAAGAAAATGAGCCTTTATTACCCAAATACCTTTTGATTACTATTCAAGATCAAGGGCGAGGAATTCCTGAAGATAAATTACAAATAATTTTCGAGCGCTTTCAACAGGTGGATGCATCCGACTCCCGCAACAAAGGAGGAACAGGTTTAGGACTGGCTATTTGCCGAGATATCATCCAGCAACATGATGGCAAAATCTGGGTTCAAAGCACTTTAGGTGAAGGTAGCACCTTTTATGTACTGCTACCTTTACCAGGTTTGCAATAAACTGCTTCTAACAGCTTAATTCTTCCCTACTTTTCCCCGATCTGGCTTTAGAATAGCTCAAGAGCGATCAAGCAAATCATCACATACATTTTGCAAGAGTGCCATTATGAACAGAAATATCTTGATTGTTGATGATGAAGAAGATGTGCGGGCGATCGCCAAGTTGGGATTAGAAATGGCTGCTGGCTGGAATGTATTGACAGCAAGTTCTGGTCAGGAAGCTTTGAAGGTAGCTGCTACCTATAAACCAGATGTCATCCTACTAGATATGATGATGCCTGATATGGATGGGCGTGCAACTCTGCAACAACTGAAAGCTAACCCCGCCACTAAGAAAATTCCAGTAATTTTATTAACAGCTAAACTTCAGCAATCAGATCGAGAGAGTTTTACTGATATGGATGTCGCTGCTATTTTTGCCAAGCCTTTCCGTCCATTGAAACTAGCAGAGCAAATCAATGAAGTACTGGTTGCCCTTTAGTTTTAGATTCAGAATCCTGTTTCAACTCGTCAAGAGGCTCTAGCTTTGGGTGAAATCCCTATACATAAATCTATTTGCGAGGGTGCAGTAGGCATCATAAATAAATTTGCTTGAAATTTACTTGCTCTCAAACCTAGCCAGGCAGAGGTAATTCCACTATCTTTTCTCCTGCCCCTTGCTCCCCTGCTCCTCTGCCTCTTCGCTCAGGGCTAATATCCAGTTCCCATACCCTCAATTATTTTAACCAAAAAATTTTTCTGCTATTGCAACTATCTCCCCTACTTCTCCCCGATTCTTCTCTAAATTCAAATCAGAAGAGCAGAGAACACCGCACAAAACAAGTGTAGAATCTCTGCGGTTTAGATAAGTCAACAAAAACGGAGGATAGACGGATGTTACACCAAATCAAAGAATTACTTCAAAACGCACAATTACAACAGCAAGTAAAAGCAGCAACTAATCAAGCAGAAGCTATTAAAGTGTTAGCGATCGCGAGTGCAGAGAAAGGTTATAACTTCACAGTTGAAGCCATTTCTCAAATGCTGGCAGAACTAACATTTGTAGATTCCAATGAACTGAGTGAAGAAGAATTACTCAGTGTTAGTGGTGGATTGATGGCTGATAGTGCACCTAAGCTATGTCATACAGAAGGCTGTGGTGGCGGACACTGCTAAAAAATATATGTAGCTTCTCTTTCTCTCTGGCATTGTAGCCTCCAAGGTCAGGTTGTTTTTCTAAAACAGCTTTTTATATCCAACTTTCGCAATATTTTAATTTGGATAATTTCCATACTTGGTACTGAGGTTCAACGCGAAAGAGATGCTGCATAACAGTTCCCTCTTTACTTTTTTAATCAAGAAAAAGAGGGAATTCCATGAACAATTACTATCACCAAATTTGAGAAAATACAATTATGTTGTCACAAATTCAAAGCCTACTCCAAAATAGCCAACTGCGCGAGAATATACAAGCAGCAGTTACCCAAACAGAAGCCATCAAACTGTTGCTAATTGCCAGTGCAGAAAAAGGTTATACCTTCACAGCCGAAAGCGTAGCTCAAATGCTGGCAGAACTGACCTTTGTGGACTCAAACGAACTGAGTGAAGAAGAATTACTCAGTGTTAGTGGCGGTGCAATGGCTGATAGTGCGCCCAAACTATGTCACACAGCCGGCTGTGGTGGCGGACACTGCTATCTCTCGTAATTCGTAATTTTTGGTGAAATATAGGACTCTGACTTGATTTTTGAAAACATACTGAAACTGAAAAGACAGTTTTATAAGGGTTTTATCTGAAATCTTATTCAAAAATCATAATATATGAGTCCTATAATCCACCAAATAGTCAAGTTTTTAGTCTTTATTTGTTGGGGACTTGTACGCCAACTAATTCAATTAAGAATTACAAGTTATTTTAATTATGCCTATCTAATTAGTACTTAATTTAAAACTTATTTCAGACGAACGCTATTGTTCTTAATGCCAACTATTAAAACGTAGACCAGAATTGATACTTACCTTTTAACTCCATCATGAGAAATCCAGCTATGGTTCAACAACTTGTTCGCTTATCCCAACAGAAAACATCAGACGATTTAAGAGCGATCGCAGCCAATGCTAGCTTTCTCTGGGAACGGCTTGATGAAAGCAGGTTTGCAATTGATGTCGATCGAGTCAACGAACAAGAAATTAACCGTCGGCGCGATCGCTGGTGCGAAGTTGCAGCAGAAGGTAAATGGGATACGTTACACAAACGCTTACAGTGGGAGGGGCTAGACCTCGATACTGTTAGTTGCAAATTGGGAACCATTGAGTTGCTTGCCGATCGACCTTTGCCTGAGTGGGCAGAAACCTTGCAGCAAATCATCCAAACCGCTACAGGATTCAATTCTGCAACCGAAGTATTTCTACCAATCGATTCACAAAATCCTATTACCTTTGAAGATATCCTTTTACCTGCTATCTTGGTAGCCAGACAGCAATTACTGACTCGCTGCGACAGTAAATTCACCCAAGATTATCTTCCCTTATCGATTCTTTCCCACAACGCTTACAGTTCTCTAGAACGTGGTCTACTGAAACGATTAGCAGGAATTTGCACAAAGACATTAGATTTTGAATTTTCTCAGGTACGTCCCTTTGGTCAAAGCTTGCTCGGCTTACTAGGACTGGAGACAAAAAATAATAACACTCACTACACCAAGTTCGTCAATCAGCTCCTAGAAGATGGAATGCTGGCGTTCTTCCAAAAGTATCCAGTTCTCGGTCGGTTAGTGGCAACAGCAGTCAATTTTTGGGTTGAGTTCACTGCTGAATTTCTCGAACGTTTAGTTGCAGATAGGACAGATATTCAACGAATTTTTGATGAAAGAATTATCCCATTTTCTCAAAACAAAGTTGCCGAAATTCAAACATCCATTTCCGATTCACATAAGCGCGGACGAACGGTGATTTCGCTTACCTTTGAGTCTGGACTTAAACTTGTTTATAAACCCAAAGATTTAGGATTAGAGGTTGTCTTTAACCAATTTTTGAATTGGTGCAATCAACACAGCAATCTTTTAGATTTTAAAGTCATTCAGGTGCTAGAACGCAACGGTTACGGTTGGGTGGAACATGTTGAACAGTTGCCTTGTGTGGATGAAGCAGCTGCGAAACGATTCTATCAGCGTTCTGGGATGTTGTTGTGTGTGCTTTACGCTTTGCGGGGAACAGATTGCCATTACGAAAACTTAATTGCCAATGGCGAACATCTGGTGCTGATTGACATGGAAACGCTGCTGCACCATGAACCAAATCTCATTGAAGACTCACCGCTTACCCAAGATTTAGAAACAACCGCCACACGACAATTTTGGGATTCCGTACTCCGCACCGGACTTTTACCGCGTTGGGACTTTAGTGGCGATCGCAGTGTCGCTTATGATATTAGCGGACTAGGCAGCACAGATCCCCGATTATCTCCCCGCAAAGTGCCGCGCTGGCAGAACATTAATACAGATAATATGCATCTGTTGTCTGAGCCTGTAACCTTGCCGATTGGGAAAAATGTGCCGTTCTTGGGTGAAGTTCCTCTGTCTCCAAACGATTATCAACTCCAAATCACCACTGGATTTGAGCAGATGTATCGCTTTTTGATGGCGCACAAAGATTTCTTAATTTCACGCCAAAGTTTGCTATCTGCTATGCAAAATCAGCAGGTGCGCTTTATCTTCCGCAACACCCGCATCTATGGCATCATCCTTCAAAAAGCTTTAGCACCCGATTACCTCAAACACGGTGTAGATTACAGCATTCAACTCGATGTTCTCAGTCGTGCTTTTCTAGTTGCTCAAAATAGACCGAACGCCTTTCCTGTTTTGAGCGCGGAACTCCGAGCAATGGAACAATTGGATATTCCCTTCTTCACGGCTAGCGCGGTGGTTGATGAACTGAGTTTAAACGGTTCTTCTTCCATTCCCAACTACTTCAAGCAATCCAGTTACCAAGACCTACTCAATCAGTTACAATCTCTAGATGAGACCGACCTAGCTCGACAAGTAGCGATTATTCAAGGCTCCTTCGATGCTAAGATTGCAACCACCTTCAGCCGCCAAGGTGGGCAATGGCAAGGTGAATCGTTACCGTTGCTAAATTCAGAACAATTGATTGCCGAAGCCCAGGAAATCGCCACTCAACTGGAAACTAGAGCCATTTCTGACCCTGATGGCAGCGTTAACTGGATTGGCTTAGACTTTGTACCTCGTGCCGAACGATATCAACTGCAAGTATTGAATAATTGTCTTTCTGACGGACGCTCTGGAGTTGCTTTGTTTTTAGCTGCACTGAGTCAAGTAACTGGTGATTCCCGTTACCGTGATTTAGCATTGAGGACAGTACAATCTCTGCGTCGCCAAATCCACACCATTGAGCCAGAAACTTGGGAACGCATGGCTCGTTTCATGGGCGTTGGGGGTGCAACAGGTTTAGGATCGATGATCTATAGCCTGGTGAAAATTAGTCAACTCCTCAATGATGCAACGCTGTTGCCAGACGCTCAAGTATTAGCCGAGTTGATGACACCAGAACTAATTGCTGCCGATGAACACTTGGATATTATGAGTGGTGCAGCCGGGGCAATTTTGGGGTTATTGTCGCTGCATCAAGCAACAGGAGAAGCAACCATATTAGAAAAAGCGATCGCCTGTGGGCAACATTTAATCAACCGTCAAGTTAGCCACAACGGTGCGCCCAAAGCTTGGCATACTTATTGGGATAAGCCCTTAACTGGCTTCTCTCATGGAGCTGCGGGTATCTCTTATGCCTTGCTCAGACTTTATGCCGCCACCTCAGAACACAAATTCTTAGAAGCAGGTTTAGCAGGAATTGAGTATGAGCGTAGCGTCTTTTGCCAGTCCACAGCCAACTGGCCAGACTTCCGCAGAATGGGACAACCAGGACAACTTGACTTTGCAAATAAGTGGTGTCATGGTGCAGCCGGCATTGGTTTGGGACGCTTAGGCAGTTTGAGAATCGTGGAAACGCCGGAAATTCAACAAGAAATAGAAATTGCTCTCCAAACTACTCAGAATTTTGGCTTACAGGCGATCGATCACTTGTGCTGTGGCAACTTCGGTAGGGCAGAAGTACTGTTAGTCGGTGCAAAAATCTGTTCCCGTCCTGATTGGCATCAAATTGCTCACCAGAATGTAACAAATGTTGTGGCTAGAGCCAAGCGAACTGGAGCTTATCAACTGTTCCCCAACTTACCCAATTCTGTATTTAATCCTGGCTTTTTACCCGGTATATCTGGAATTGGTTATCAATTGCTGCGTCTGGCTAACAATGACTTGCCATCAATATTGTTGTGGGATTGAGCTTGTTATTCATACCCAAAAACAGCTTTTTATCAAGTTAAAAATAATTTATTTTTTAACTTTTCTAATAAGTTTTTCTCATAAAAGTTTAAAAGCAGATGGTTAGTGCCATCTGCTTTTAAACTACTTAATTATGTTACCAAGCTCATTTACCCCCCGCTATATCTACGCCAACTTAAATGTACTTAGCTCTAACAACTCCAGGATTTTATTAGTACCTTGGTTAACCTTTAAAATTTCCTCATGCCCTGGATATGTAGCCGCATCGCTAAGTTGAAAACCGTAATCTCCTATTTCGGTTTTTAGCGACTTGTTTTTCTGCCAATGCTTGTGATATGTCAAGCTTCCGTATGGAACTATTCCATCTCCTGAATGTGTTGATCCATCTATCAGTTGTGTTGTAGTACCCTCTATTTCAAATCTTATTCCTTCTTTTACAAGAAAGTTTCCGCCTGTGTCGTTCAGGTCTGCTGCTACTCTCAGTGATTTTGTTTGTTCTCCATCTATCTCTTCTACAGAAGAAATATAGTATGCACCGACATGTGTAGGTGTGCCATATGCATAGATAACATCTAATTTCTGAACAGGTGGGCACTCTACCAGCTTACCCCCGTCGCCGTCCACAATACTACGTATCAAATTATCGTTTTGATAATGCTCCTGCTGATATTTCAGTGTAGTTTGTTCGGCTCCTCCATCTGTTAATATGTCTCTGATTGTTTTTGGCTGAAAGTTATTGATTGTTGATGGAGCTTTGCTGTTCTCTTTGACAAACGCAAAATGTTCAGTGTTCAAAAATGCCTGTGGCGCTTTTGTTATGGGCAATAACCAAGGAACACTCGAATAGCTTTGTATTACTGATTTAAGATCCTTTATTGCTGCCTTTCCTAATACTATTGGATCATCTGATCCTAGAAAACGAATTGCTAAAGGGCCGCCAAGCCACGGTGGACTAACTGCTATATATCGTTCTATATTTTCATGTATCCACTCTTCCCCTAACTCCTCTTTATTTTTAACCCACTGAAGAAAATACTGCGTAACTCTATTTCCCATACTATGAGCTATTATCACTACACGTTTTTGGTTATATTCGCGTTGCTTTTGTATTTCATTTTTGAGCTTATTAAAGTAGTCATACTTTTCGTTCAGACCTTTTGGTGATACTCGCCAATCATATGGAAAAGCTACCAAGTTACCTTGATTATTATTTTCATTCTTCACATATCCTTGTTCTACTAACTTCTCAATTAAAGCAGCAAAATATCGATTGTCTTTGCCAGTCTCAGGATCAAAATCAGGCTCTATGTCTGGAGCTATCCTCTCAATTGCTTTAAATCCCTCTACAGGATGATTATCCTCGTCATTGAAGGCGGTTATACCATCAACCCCTAATGTCATTTGTGTTTTCCACCACGGAGCCGGAGTAATGGTTGGGACAGTCTTAGAAGAAATTGTAGCATCTGGTAGATTCCATCCAAGTGTTTTTAAAGTTACTTTTTCAGGGTTGCTGTTAATTTCTGCATCATCATTTGGTATCGGTCGTGCTGGTACTGTACTCATCAATAGATTCAGCCAAATTGGATGTTCTTCTTCTACTTTCGAGATTGGTGGTGGTTGTATTGGAAATACTGTTTGTTTTGAGATGAGCCTAGATCCTGATATTCCATGTATTAAGATAACCGGATAAAGTTCTTGGTTAGGTGTTGCCATTTGTTATTACCTTGGTTTTGGGAATTTCTATGTTTAAGACTTGAAATTAGAGCGTAACTTTCTGCACAGTTGCTCATTTCACCCCGAAACTTAGCATGGCTGAAAAAGTGACACAAGGACAGTTAAGACAGATAAGACACTTAAGTAAAAAATCTGTCAGAGGAGATAAGTGGAAACTCGGTTATCAGATAGGTATAGTTTTATTCTTAACCTCAATCGGATATTTTCTAATAAATGAAACATGGTGAATGGTGAATCACCTAAAGCTGATTAGTGCAATAGTGGTGTATTACTTTCCCGATACCTGGGTATTTTATATACCAAATGAAAGTCAATCCGAACCTCTGACACCAGAAAAAGAATACTTTCGTTTAAAACAACTGGTTAAACAGAAGATATCTTGACAACAGATTTTTGAAAATAACGGCTAGGCACTGCAATTGTTGAGTAAGAGTAATGTAAACCTGGCTCAATACTGCTCGGTTAAAGGGAAAAGGAGTGGAAGGTATTGGTGATGTTTGTGCTTTGTTGAAGCAGTAGAAGCGATCGCTTCCCTTATTTCTCCCCTAGTTCTCCCCGATCGCACTTTAATCTTAAAAGTCTAGAAAGAAGTATTTAAGGTTCTGGGTGCTTTCAGCAAGAAGGAGAACAATGCAACTAAAACACAGCCACATCTTTCGCCAAGAAGCTCTGGAACGCTTATCTTCACCAGAACAACTGGATCAAGCGATAAATGTAGTCAAGCCTCAAGCTTGGTTGACTTTATCTACTTTGAGTTTTGTGGTTGCTGTAGCTGGTCTTTGGAGTGTGTTCGGCAGAATTCCCCTGACTGTCACAGGTCAAGGTATCTTGATTAAACCGCACCATGTTGTAGAATTTCAAGCACCCAGTTCTGGCCCGTTACTAACTCTGAAGGTAAAGGCGGGAGATGTTATTAAACAAGGTGATGTGCTGGGTATTATCGACCAATCAGCGCTAAAGCAGCAGTTACAGCAAGAGCAAGTAAAGTTGCAACAATTGCAAACCCAAAATCAAGAGACTGACAGGTTACAAAAGCTGCTGATTGACCAACAAATCATTACTCTTGGGCAGCAGAGAATGGATTTGGAAAATAATCTGCGTCGAGAGCAAGATGCACCCAAGTTACGCGATCAAACATTGAGAGCGATCGCTCAAAAACGTCAAAGCATTAACTCTCGCAAACAACAAATTAATTATTTACTTAAAACTCTTAAAGGACGAGTTGATAATCGTCGTCACCTTTTTGAGCAGCATGTCATCAGCCAAGATATGTTGGTACAAGCTGAACAGGAATATTTTAACACTCAAAGCGAACTGTCAGATATTGACGTGCAACTAAAGGATCTGGAAATTCAAGAAACCACCACACAACGAGAATATCTGGAAAATCTTAATAGAATTGACGAAATTAAAACGAAAATTAAAGACCTGAATACTCAAAATACTAAATTACACGAGCAAGACCTGAAGCAATCAATTGACAAAACAAATAAAATTCGGGAAGTAAAGCGCCGTATAGCCCAATTGGAACTGCAACTATCTCAAGAAAGTAGAATCATCAGCAAATACAATGGTCATATTCTGGAAGTGAGTGCTGTCCCCGGTCAAATGATGAATCCGGGTACTCGTCTAGGGTCAATCGAAGCTGAAGAAGTAAATTCAAAACTTATGAGCCTTGTTTACTTTGCTAATAAAGATGGTAAGCAAATCAAGCCAGGGATGGCTGTACAGGTAACTCCCAGTTTTGCCAAGCGTGAACGCGAAGGTGGTATTGTCGGAACGATCGCAGATATTTCTTCATTTCCGGTAAGTACACAAGATATTACAGCGATCGTTGGTAACAAAGAAATGGCTGCCAGTCTTGCGGGTAAAGGCGAAGGTCAGGTGCAAGCTTTTGTCCAACTCCAAGAAAATCCGACATCAGTCAGTGGCTACAAATGGTCATCCTCTGATGGCCCTGCTTTAAAAATATCTTCTGGGACAACTACATCAGTTCAAGTGAAAGTTGGGGAAAAAGCACCGATTTCTTATATTATTCCTATGGTGCGCTCTTGGACGGGAATTTATTAATTTGGGAATGGGGGATTGGGCATGGGGCATTGTGGTTAAAAACTTGAATGTTCACCCTCAGAAGCTCAACGTTCACCTTCAGAAGCTCAACGTTCACTCTCAGAAGCTCAACGTCCACCCTCAGAAGCTCAACGTTCACCCTCGGAAGCTCAACGTTCACCCTCGGAAGCTCAACGTTCAAGTCTTAATTCTCCAATGCCCAATGCCCAATGCCCAATCCCCCATTCCCATTCCCATTCCCAATTCCAAAATTTAAACCAAATCGTGTCCGTACTTCTACACTTTTGCAAATGGAAACGGTCGAATGTGGTGCGGCTGCTTTAGGAATAATTCTTAGCTATTATGGCCGGATTGTGCCACTGGCTAAACTGCGTGAAGAATGCGGTGTCTCGCGGGATGGGAGTAAAGCTTTTAATATTCTCAAAGCTGCCAAAAACTATGGGCTCAATGCTAAAGGTTTAAAACTGTCTCTAGAAAAAGTGACAGCTACCCGTCTTCCCTACATTGCCTTTTGGAATTTTAACCATTTTCTCGTGGTAGAAGGATATAGCAAAAAACGCGTCTACCTCAATGATCCTGCCAATGGTCGGAGAACAGTGAGTTGGGAAGAGTTCGATCGCGCATACACTGGTGTTGTGCTGACAATGGAACCAGGAGCAGACTTCCAGAAGGGTGGCAAAAAAAATCACATAATTTCGGCTTTAACTACCCGTTTACAAAACTCACGAGTTACTATCTTGTTTTGTTTGCTGGCTGGTTTGTTGTTAACATTGCCTCGGTTAGCGGTGCCAGCTTTTGCTCAAGTGTTTATCGATGAGATTTTAGTCCAAGACCGGCAAGATTGGTTACGACCTTTATTGTTAGGGATGTTGTTAACTACTATATTGCGGGCATTCCTTGCGAGACTGCGGCTGACTTATCTGCGGCGATTGATGGTTAAGTTGTCAGTCAGCACATCAGGACAGTTTCTCTGGCATATCCTGAGATTGCCTATTGGGTTTTATGACCAACGTTTTGCTGGGGAAATCAGTAGTAGAGTGCAACTGAATGACCGAGTGGCGGAAGTACTCTCAGGGCCTTTGGCAACCACATTAATTGATGCAGTAATGATGGTTTTTTACCTGCTGATAATGATTCAGTATGACCAATTATTGAGTGCGATCGCAGTTGGTTTTGCTGCAATCAATATTTTCGCCCTCCTATTTTTATCGCAAACTCGTGTAGATACAAATATGCGCCTAGCTCAGGAATATGGCAAGGTCGGTGGAGTAACGATTAGCGGCATCCAAACGATAGAAACCATCAAAGCTTCTGGGCTAGAGTCAGATTTATTTGCTCGGTTTGCGGGTTATTACGCTAAAGCGCTCAACGCCCAACAACAATTAGGCTTACAAACTCAAATTCTCACCACATTACCCACAATTTTGACAGCCCTAACCACAGCTTCTATTTTGCTGGTTGGCGGCTTTCAGGTAATGAATGGCAATCTCAGTATTGGGATGCTGGTTGCCTACCAAAGTTTAACACTGAGCTTCTTAGAGCCAGTTAATAGCCTCGTTAATTTTGGCAGCACGCTGCAAGATTTAGAAGCTGATTTAAATCGCCTTGATGATGTGCTGCAAAATCCCGTTGATTTGGAAGTGGAGGAGAGGCAGGAGGCAGGGGGCAGGGG
>NZ_JAAGOG010000185.1:0-15747 GCF_010747425.1 Nostoc sp. UIC 10630 | reverse complement strand
GTTCAGTGCCGCTCACGATGTGAGGTACAAGTTTTATTCCAGCGATCGCCTGATTCATATTTTGATTCAGCAACGCCGAATTTTTTCTGTTAAATCATCCAACTGAGCCTCTTGAAGAGAAAATGGGCTAATCATATTTCATGTGCCATGATGATTTCGATTGTCTAAATTTCGGTTGAACGGCGATTGTTTTTCTCTTGGACTGCGATCGCCTTTTTCACTTTCAGTACCAGGAATTTCTTTCACCTCTGCATTCGCATCTGTAGCAGGTAGGAGAATTCTCTTAGCAGTCATAGAAACCCGAATCTGAAAGTGTGATGTTACTTGCTGTGTTATGTGCAATGATTATTTGTAATTGCATATAGGTGGCGATTGCAGTTGCTTGGTGTGCAATCGCCTTTCCCCTTCAGCAACTTACGCCGCTACTGCCGTTCGGACTCCCAACAGCGCAATTACATCTTTGGCACTGCCAGCAACCCGATTCACCCCGTACTGTCTTGGTCGAGCGTACCACCCTTGTTGATTGCACCCGACGAAGCCAACCAAATGCCCGTCTCGGTAGAGTTTGGTGCTAAACGAGAGCCAATCTATCTCACCGTGGTACAGACCGAAAGCAGTGCAAGCTTCCTCCAGTTCATCGCTCAATCGCTCGTTGCGCTCCAGGGGTGTTTCTGGCAGAGTCGCTTTGACCTCTGCAACTCTGGTAGCGAACCAGTTGCGATCAAATGGGAGCCGTCCGCCTTCCACAAACTGCACCCATACCGTAATCCCGCCTTCAATCCAGATAGTGCGAACTGATTCGGGTTCGACTTCGATAATCTCGCCAATAATGCGACGGTCACGGGCAGTCAGGGGGTCTTGGGTTGGGGCTACAGCTTCGGCTTGGGATTCGAGGTGGCTGTACAGTTCTGCTTGGGCTAGCGCTTGTTCATCTCTGCGAGGGGCATCAGCAATTAGTGTTTGATTTAGCTTGAAGCTTGAAGGCGCTTGCTGTATATAGGTTGAATACGTCATAATGAGAATCTCCAATTATTTGGACAAAAAGCGATCGCTCGGTTTGCGAGACTAGAGGCGGTCGCTTTTTAATTTCGTCTTATGAATATAGTGTAATGCATTTGCACTGCAAAATCAAGACTTGCATTACAAAAGTTTTCAATATTTTCAAGTAGAGATATACTTCGATCAATTCGCTCAAATAAATGCACTGCAATACAATACATGGAGATTATGAAACTTGATGCTCAGGTAAGTTTTCGTACTAGCAGCGAAATCAAGGCAAAAATAGAAAGCCTAGCTAGAGAAGCTGGTAAGAAACCGTCACAAATAATTAATGAACTGTTGGTAAGGGCTTTAGAGACTTCAGAACAGCCTCAAAAGCATGATGAAGTACTTAGCTTAGAAACGATGCGTCAAACGCTTTTACTCGTGGAGCAACGGATGAATAAATTGGAGCAAGAATTGGAGGGAAAATTCGCAGCCTGAGAGAAGAAAATGAATCTCTCAGGCAACAACACGATCTCGTCTTGCGAATAATGAAAGGAAGCCCGCCTCCGTCAACTGACAAGGCGGGTTGACTTTTCTTAATCCAAAATGCATTATAAATGAATACAATGCATTATAATTCAAGTAACAAAAATTTTGTGTATCTTTTCACCAGGAGATGCTTATTAACGTTAACAAAGGGTTTGTATATCCTTGTAGCGACAAGAATGAGGTTGACATACTTCTTGGTGTGCTGGCGCTATAGCAAAATGCCTTATCAAATTTTGCTTTAGCATTCAGCATTGCTTGGTGATTACTTAAAATTAATCCCCGCTAACAGCCTGGAAAACTTAGAGCGGGGATGCCCAAATGATCATCGGTTAAGACTATGGACATTCAAAGAATATCAAATTTTCTTAAACTATGCACAGCAGTCAATTACGTTATTGACCACCAAATACCTCTGCTGTATAGATACAAAAGTGTTTTTCCTTTTGAAATACAGGTAGAACAAGAAAAAATCTTTTATCAGCTAAATGTGCTTTTTAACACCTCTCCTATCTATAAAAACAGGAGAGAAATATGCTGACACTAGACAGAGAACAAACAACAGCGCTTGATTACAGTGTTGTCAACACCAGCATCCAGGAAACCTTCACCGCAATCGACCGATTCGAGTGGCAAGCGGTAGATGAAATCCTCCAGATGCGGGAACAGCAGCTTTACCTGCAAGCTGGATATAAAAACTTTGAAGAATACTGCCAGCGTGAATTATACGCCTGGGGCGGATACCGACGAATCAACCAACTGCTAGGAGCTAAAAAGGTCATAGACACAGTTGGCGAGTTGGGCGGACACATCAAAAACGAGCGTCAAGCCCGTCCACTGCTGCGGCTAGTCAAGGAACCAGAGAAACTAAAACAAGCTGTAGCGATCGCTCTCAAAGATAACGCCTCCCCTGGTGAATCAGACTTTGCGGCTGCTGCAAATATTGTGGTTCCTCAACTTCCACGCAAAAAGCAATCTACTCAGGAACCAATGGTTCCCAAAATCCAAGAACCAGTGGTTCCTCAAAAAGCCATTGTCACAGTTTCACAACAGTCCCATCCCAGATATGGAGAAGAGGGAACCATTGAGGCAGATGCACCAAACCATTGGCAGCAGATTGTCACCTTTGCTGATGGCGAAAGGATGTTGGTCAACAACACCGATTTGGATGCCGCCAGCGTTCCATTTTCCAGAGAACGCACTTACCCCGCAGAATATACGGAAGCGATCGCTGCTATTGAAGAACGTCATAAACAGGAGTTAGAGCGACTTTCCCAAGATATAAGGATTGGTTTGCAAACAGATGCCACAGCCAGAGCAGAAGCCCAGGTACAAGAGCAAATCCAATCTCTGCAACAACTATTCAAGCAACAGAAAGAAGAAAATATCCAGTTACAGCAACGGCTTTCGGAAATGGAAGGGTTGAGAAAGCTGGAGGCTGAGAACCAACAGCTTAGGCAGCGTATTCAAGATTTGGAAAACGCAGTACAAGAACGTCCTCAACAGCAGTGGGGAAATACCATGACCCAGCAAGCAACCAAAGTTTTGAACAAGCAAGTCAAACAGGCGTTAGAGAAAACTATTGATTTGCGATCGCTAGCAGTTGAACCGCCCAAGGAGAATGCCCAAGAATGCTTACGTTTAATGGGTATGGCGTTGAAGAATCTTGCCAGTGCTATGAACAACACCCAAGCCCTGGAAGCGGCAGCGATAATTCTGGGAAGTGAACCTACACCAGCTGCGATCGCATATCGAGCCGAGCAACTAGAAATGCTTCCCCAGGCGGTTAGTGATATTAGGGCAGTGCTAACTAAACCGGGGTGTACGTGGCAGGAGTATTGGGATGTTGCCCAAGAGTATGAGGTTATTAAACAGGACTACTGGGCAGAATTGACCACCCAAGAGACTGATTTAATTACCGCACTTCAAACGGCATCTACCAAGCCGGACACTATTAGCGTTGGTTCTATCGTGTCTCATGCTGACCCTTACCGTACTTTGTATGTCGAGATGGGTGAGGTAGTGCAAGATTTGGGCGAGGAAGTGGTGGTTGCCTGGGATTGCTGGAAGGAGCAATCAAAAAAGACTGACAGGTATTTCCGAGATGAGTTGCGCTTTTGGAAAGACGAGAAGCAGTAAATAAACACTCGCCTTGAGATAGCTAAAAGACTTAAACGCGGTATTGCAACCATACCGCTCACATTGTCATGCAAATTTTGGGGGAAATATGACTACAGCGTTAAAAGCAATCAACGGTGGGAACAAACAGCGAAGCGATCGCAAACTTACTGACGCAGATAAATCGATTAGACCACATTGCAAAGTATCGATTGAGGATATCAACTGGGTTCGTCAGCAGCCTCCATCTGTGCAGCAGCTTTGGTTAGATAGCGTGGCGGCTGAACAATTCGGGGGTTCTGCCCACAAACTCGATACTAACCTCACCTACAAATCTTTGCAAAAAGCAGGGGCGGCGTTGACTGCCCAAGGATTGTTTCAGTTTGAGGAAGTGTTTGGCCGCTTACCTTCCGGCAGACCTGGATTGATCAGCTACCGTGTCCGTAACTTGCACGGTTATTACAATCGGTTTTACTGGGAATCCTCCACGTCTGCGGAAACCAATTCTTGTGACGAGAAAGCCGTCCATGCCGGGGAGGAAGTAAACCAGCCCGGACGGAATGAAAATCACCCTGGCGTGGAACAAATTCAGTCTGATTTGGAATCATTCCAAAAGAATGGTCAAAAAAGTGAGGATTTGCAAGGGTTCCAAAAACCTAACAACGTTTCTAACTACCCGTTAACTACCTACCAACAACCAATTAAGGTTGTTGGTATGGTAGTTGATTCTGACGCGCTTGCTCGAAATCTGCGTGTAGAGAAGACGGCTCATGCGCCCTTGGGGGGCGCGTCGCCTTCACATATCGAAAGCACGTCAGAACTTGAAGAATTGCCTGTGGCAAAGGATTGTACATCGCTGGCGCTTGTGGATGCTGCATCGAGTCAATCCGCTTTGTTGTTGGCTGAAAACCAGGATTATGGTGTTGAGCCGAGAGAGTGTGATGAAGGTGCTTGTTCCGCCGCGCCCGTTGCTCAAAATGAATTTTCTGGCAAGGAAGCGATCACTAATCAAACTCAGGGACAAGTAGAACAGGGTCAATTTGCTTCGTTGTCGGGAGAAAATCGAGTCTCTGGTTTTGAGCCGAGAGAGTGTGATGAAGGTGCTTGTTCCGCCGCGCCGGTGTCATTAAATCAAAGTGAGATATTTGAATGGCTGGATAGAGCAAACCTTGGAGAATGCCCCCCATTGTCGGTAATCCAATATTTGCTAGACAGCAAGTATTACGCCAGCATGAGGGCATCAATCAGCAAGTTTGAGAAGCAGTGGAATCTATCCGTAGTCAATTATCAGGTGCAAAAATCTAGTGAGGCGTTGTTGACCGCCGTTCGCGGAGCGTCTCGTAGAGAAGACATCGCCGTAAGATCCAAAGCTAGACTATTGCGAATGGAGAAACTGAAGATGGCTTCTCTGGTTGGGGAAAATCCTGGTTTTGACTTCCTCCAACAATGTTGGAATGATGATCCGGCTTTGCAGATTGTAATCAAGAAGTTGCTGGCGAAGTTTTCGCAATGGGGTATTGCGGTTGTTGATGGGGTGCTGGTGGATTGGGAGGGGTAGCGCGATCGCTATTCATTTCTGACTGGAACTTGATGGGAGATTGTGAGATCAATTCATCCCCGGATTCAGCAACACCAAATAATAGTTATTTTGGGAGTTTGTTCTTCGGACTTACTACAAAATATAGCTGTGAGCGATAGAAACAAACATCAAACTCCATAAAAAAATTTACTTGTCCTAAAATTAGAGGAACTTGTACAGCTTTTGTCCAAGCAAATACAAGTTGCACAGGTTCAAACTGACCCACTATTGCTTGAATGACCACAACACGAGCTTCAAATTGAGCCAGATTTCCTGTTAGATTTAGGGTTGCTGTTTGACGTTCCCAAACATATCCCAAATCGATACCTATTGGATAGGGCAACACGTTGACTGTCGCTCCTGTATCTAACAGAGTAGATGTGATGGTAGAATTTTGGGGACTTGTAAGTGTAATTGGCATCTGAGGGCGAAAACCAGCCTCTCCCAATCTTGTATCAGCGTTGACAAAAGGAAATTGCTCAACATTCGGCATTGTTTTGAGTTTGCGTTGCTTGTAAAACTTCTAGCATCGTGTTTGCTGCTTCAAAAGCATTATATGGCGACCAAACAGGATAGGATTGCTCTGGTTTAATTAAGTCTGCCTCTTGTTGGGCTAATCCTGAAATCAAAACTTGTACAATATAAAGTTTTTCAGCACGGCTAAGTCCTTGCAGTATGTTCAGTAATTCTGATGAAACCATGTCTGATACTCCTGTTAGTTAAATAGCCTAACTCCATCATGGGATTACATCTGTCCAAGAGTGATCCCATTCACCAAGGACAGGAATCTACTGTTGTAGGGTTGAGCAACTGTTCGGTTTGCACCTACCAAGCTACCCAACCCAGTTTTATATTTGGATATCGTCACCGACATCACAGGTGTAGGCTGGACTCTTCGGTTGCACTCTCGACAGATTCCCACCTGCCAACTCTCGCGGTGAAGAGACATCCCGGCAGCGCACACAATACGAAAACCAGTATTGTTGTTGTGGTTGTCGCGCGTGTTGTTGTTGTTGCGATACGCGGAACGGCAGTTTTGAGGATTGTTGTTCCAGGAACCGCCCCGCAGTCGGGTTCGCCTACCCCTTCTCTACTTTCTCCTAAAATGGAGGGAAGTAAATATCTGTTTGCGTAATTGCCAAGTATCACCATGTTCTAAGTGAGCAACCCAACTTCTTATGGATTGAGTTACTTGATTAAGTTCAAGTTTACCTTGAGCATAGTCTGTTTTCAATCGCTTGAGTCTGCGCCTTGCATGATGTAAATTACTATTTCTTACCCGTATTCTGCCTGAAAATACTCTAAACCCTAAAAAAGTTGCACCGATTTTCGTTTCAAATAATTGGCTTTTGATTGGGTGAATTTTGAGCCTTAATTCAGCTAAATATACTTCTATTTGTAGTCTGGCATCTGCTAATAATTCTCTGTCATCACTAAATAAAGCAAAGTCATCGACATAGCGGACATATTTGGATATCTTTAGCTGTTCTTTTACAAAATGGTCAAAACCATTTAAATAAATATTGGCAAAAAACTGACTTGTTAAATTTCCGATTGGTAAACCTCTTCTCCGAGTCACAGGAGTAAGTAAATCATCCCCAGGAAAATAATCAATTACCGCCTCTTGTTCGTTACTGTTGCCGATAATAGTATCAATTAGCCACAAAGTATCAGGACATTTTATTTTTCGGCGTATTAATTCTTTTAAAATTATGTGGTCAATAGTGGGAAAATACTTTTTGATATCACATTGAAGGACATAGCGGCTGTTCCGGGCAAAGTGAGTAAATTTTTTTAATGCTCGATGCGTCCCAAAACCAATTCGATTAGCGTAGGAGTCACCAATAAAAGTTCTCTCAAAAATTGGTACGATGATATTGCACAGGGCATGATGAACAACCCTATCCCGATAGGGTGCGGCGGAAATGAGGCGACTTTTGGGATTTATCAGGTGAAAGATTCGGTAAGCTCCTGGTTGATAGCTTTTATCTGTTAAGTTTTGCTGTAATCTAATTAATTCCGTTTCTAAATTATAATTAAACTCTAAAATATTATCCCGAAATCTCTTGCCTTTTTGTGCCTGACGAGATGCTAAAAGTATATTTTCAAACTTGATGATTTGAGGGTAAAGATTGCCGTAACGTTTCATTATATTTAATGTTCAATTAACTTACTTTTCCCTCTCTCTTTGTTTCTTAATCCATCCACCTAGTTCAATACCAATTTCATCTAATAATTTTATGGCATATTCGTATCGCTCGACTGATATTTTATTGAAATCAAGCAGCATTCGTGTTTGATATCGTAAAATATCTAACTCTGTATTGAGAGATTCTAGTTGAGGCAGTTTATTTTTGGCATATTTGGCTTTAATTAATCCCTCCAATAAATCATACAGTTGATTAATTATCCTGTCTCCTAAAGAAAACTTATGAATTTTCGGCAATCGCTCAATAATTGGCACATACCATTTAATACAATCATAAGTCTTTTGGATTACTGATAATTCTTTCATTCCATTTATAAATCTTAATTTTTTTTCTACTAACCCTTGATTTCAAAAAAAATTAGATCGTTCCGCTTCGCTACACTCAACAAGGGTAAAAAGAACAAGTGTAAAGGGCAAAAGAGAAAAAGTATAAAGGGCTACTAAAGAATCCTCCCGGCAGCGCACACAATACGAAAACCAGTAAAGTCGTAGCGGCGGTCGCGCGTGACGTTGAAGTTGCGAAACGCGGAACGGCAGTTCCGAGGAATGCCGCCCCAGGAACCGCCCCGCAGCACGGCACGTCCTTGCTTTTGAGAAAGGTTATCATTGTCATCAAACCACGGACTACCATCTGTTGGCGCACTTTCATAATTTTCGTGCCAATCATCCAGACACCATTCGTCTACGTTTCCGTGCATATCGTATAACCCAAAGGCGTTAGCTACCCCAAAACTGCCCACAGGCGTAGTCTCTTCTCGATAGATACCTTTTGGCCCTCGTCCATAAGAACCCGACCATTTATATTCTTCGTTATCTGTACCCCTGTAATTGGCAACATCAGTTGTAATTGTCTCGCCAAAGTGAAATGGGCTGGTAGTTCCAGCGCGACAGGCATATTCCCATTCTGCTTCACTGGGTAGCCGATACTGCCTTTTTGTATGGGAGGATAAGCGATCGCAAAACTCTACCGCATGGTACCAGGAAACTTGCTCTACAGGTCGTTTATCCCCTTTGAAACGCGATGGGTCAGCTTCTAGCTCAATATTTACTTGCGGTAGTGCTGCTACGGCTTTCCACTGTGCCTGAGTGACTGGATACTTACCCATGCAAAATTGCTGAAGGTTTACTAAATGCTGAGGACTTTCTGAATCTCTGCGCTCTAATTCACCCTCTGGTGAACCCATCATGAAGCTACCCCCAGGAATCAGTACCATATCTAGCGTAATTCCGTTGCCCAGGTCTTCTACGTAGTATTGGGCTGTCTTCTGTGTTTCGTTTATAACTATTTTTGGCATTTATTACCACTTGCTTTATTTTTTTGCTTGATTGTAAGTTTAAAAAATTCCCAGGCTTAATTTCAAAAAAAATAGATCGTTCCGCTTCGATACACTAAACAAGGGTAAAAAAACAAGAGCAAAGGACAAAAGAGGAAAAGTATAAAGGGCTACTAAAGAATCCTCCCGGCAGCGCACACAATACGAAAACCAGTACTGTCGTTGTGGCCGTCGCGCGTGCCGAGGTTGACGCGAAACGCGGAACGGCAGACCCGAGGATTGCTGCCCCAGGAACCGCCCCGCAGCACGGCACTTCCTTGTTTCTGATAAAGATTATCATTATTGTTGTCAAACCAAGCACTTCCATCTGTTGGCGCATCTTCATAGTTACCGTGCCAATCATCGAGACACCATTCCAAGACGTTTCCGTGCATATCGTATAACCCAAAGGCGTTAGCTACCTCAAAACTGCCCACAGGCGTAGTCTCTTCTCGATAGATACCTTTTACCCCTGCGCCATAAGTTTCAGTAGCCCTATAGTTTGCTAACTCTGATGTAATTGTCTCGCCAAAGTGAAATGGGGTGGTAGTTCCGGCTCTACACGCATATTCCCATTCTGCTTCGCTGGGAAGACAGTAGCTTTTTCCTGTATGTTGGGAGAGGCGATCGCAAAACTCTACCGCATCGTACCAAGATACTTGCTCAACTGGTCGATTCGCACCCTTAAAATTAGATGGATCGGGGTTTAGTTCTCGGTTCACCTGGGGTAGAGAGGCTACTGCTTGCCACTGTGCTTGAGTTACTGGGTATTTGCCCATAAAAAATCCTGGGACAATTACTTGGTGTTGGGGAAGTTCATCATCATTGCTATCTTCTTCATTCTCTGGTGCGCCCATTGTAAAATAACCGTATGGAATCTTTAGCATCTCTAGTTCCACACTATCGCCTAATTTTTCAGTATAAAACTCGGCTTCTTTGGTTTCTGTTTTGATGATCGTCTCTAATTCCTGAATCAAGTCATAGATTCGTTCCGATTCCTCAGATTTTAACTTGGAAATAGTTAAACGAGGATTGCGAATTACCAATAAATCCTTCAGTATCTCATCTTGCTTTATTGTTTCCTTGAGTAGTGGTTTGTCTAATAATTTGGTTACAAAACGAAGGCGTGCTTTAGGTTTATTCTGTCCACTATTAAAAACATTTTTATCAATCCAGTAATCAATATCAGGAGATTCTTGTAACTCTTTTAAATCTATAATCTTTGCAGTTGCATATATTCCAGATTTTTTCCCAGAAAACCAAATTACAAAGCCATCTTCGATAGCTATCTCCTCAGCATAACTTTTGATTTTAATTGGCCAGAA
Source organism: Nostoc sp. UIC 10630 (assembly GCF_010747425.1). Lineage (NCBI taxonomy): Bacteria > Bacillati > Cyanobacteriota > Cyanophyceae > Nostocales > Nostocaceae > Nostoc > Nostoc sp. UIC 10630. The sequence continues at coordinate 5,673 of NZ_JAAGOG010000185.1, read as the reverse complement.
GACTTCTTCTAAATCCCGAATAGCATCGAGCAATCTATAAGATTTAGAACTCGCCTGAAATAGCCATTTAATATTTTTTACAGTATTTAAGCTTTTTTCAATGGTCGCAACTTGAAAAGTACAGATTTCAAACTCGGATTCTAATACAGTTGCTATTTTAAATTCAAAGGTTTGTATTGGTGGGAAGCCTTCCAGATTAGGAACTATCTGCCTAGAAGATGTCAAAGTCCTTGCTAACTCTTCTGGTAACAACCTATCTGGAAACTTCAGTTCCAAATCTTCGACCCGATAAGAATTACGCAGTTCTGCTACACTGACTTGTTCTGGTGTTCTTAAGACTCGCTGTACCAGTCTTGCATAGTCTAGTAAAGTTGGCTCTTGCTTTAGCTGAGGTGATAATTCTTCGGTAATGTGGGTCAATCGCGCTAATTCTGCCCGAATTCCTGACTCGGTACGACTTGCTTCCCCTGCTCCATTACTGGTTTCTATGAGGCGTTGAGCAATTTCTCGTACTGCTTGTTTGCACTGGTTATCGCCCAAATATACCATTGCTGCCCAGCGTTGAGCTTCTATTTCTTGTTGTCGTCTTCCTAGATTAAGCCGACTTAAATAGCTAACATAACTGTATAAGACCTGGGCTACTTCCTGCATTCGCCGCTTGCCAAAGCGCGGGTTTTGCTGCATTTGCTCTAGCAGATATTCCCGCACATGGGTTTCCATTGCGTAAAGTTCGTAACCAACTTGACCACATAAATCAGACAACAACAGGTCAACCTCTGCGACCCAAGGAACTTGCTCACCGCGCAAAAACTCATTTCGTAAGTAGTTTACTAATTCTGGAGTCAGTACCAAAGGTAATGCCGCATGATACGCTAATAGTCGATAAGACTCATCAAAACGCCGCACAAATCTATCTACTGCTTGTTTCGCCTGTTCTCGCAATTGTTCTCTATCAGCTAAATCTGTCATGAGAAAGGTAAATGTAGGTGTTGTCCACGCACAATATCAATAGCATTACTTAAGCCATTATTATCCATCTGATACATTTGCACCAAATTAGCAATGATTTCTGCTGAACTGCCAATCCAGCGTTCTTCTGGCATCGGATTTAACCAAGCAATCAAAGAAGTGTAGCGCTTAAGTTGAAATAAAAAACTGGTAGTCGCTCGAATTCGCTTTAACTCCCGATACCCTCGTGCTGCCCCAGCATCACTGACAATCAATATACTACTTTGATTATTGCAAACCGCTAATACAGTTTGTAAAGTAATTGGTTCTGTCAGGTAGATATCTTTGTAAACACTCGTAGCAGGTACGTTATGGAAATAAAATACATCTACTTTCTCCGGTTGCAGAGAACTTTCATACATTGCCGTTTCCACTAAATCACGAGTAAAGCGATGAAACGGGTTCATTGAGCCATTTTGGTCAAGCAGCAGTAAAAGATGGGCATTGTTCCTTTCTTGCCTGCGGTAGACTGGAGCTAAATAAAATCCCTGGCGACTTGCTTGCTCAATAGTGGCATCAATATCTAAAACATTTAATGGCCCATCCCCAACAGGTCTGCGGAGATATCGCCAGATGTAGATCATCGAGCGGCGATTCATAGGATAATATGCTTGTAATGCAAATGTGTCCTCGGTTTCCGCAGGTTCAAAGGGCGCTCGAATCGGTAGTGATGATAATTCCGATTCAGGTTTTACCTCGGTTACAGCATCTTGGGGCGGTAGTGGTAAGGAAATTTCTGGGGGTTCCTCCACCGATTCTTGATGAGTTTCGGGCTTTGGTTCTTTCTGAAACGTTTTTTCAGGTTGTTTGGTAGTTGAATCGACTTGTAAAGACTTCCAGATGGGGTCAAACTGGCTTTGTTGCGATGGAGAGTGACACCATAAAATTTTTAATGTCTGCCTTAGTCCTTCTGGAGTTTCACCAAATCCCCCTTCAACCGCTTCTTTTGCTGCCAAAAGTTCTCCCACACCAAGTTGAAAACCACTTTGGCGTAGGCGAATAAAAACGCGAGTAATTAAATCTTGAGGATTAAAGGAACTCATGAGGCTTTAGCATATTTCTTCCAGTCTTGCTGAAGCTTAAATAATAACTCTCGGTAGGGAAGTAATTTGTCTTTTTTCAATTGCGCTGCATTGTATGGTTTTGGCTCAAAGGTATGGAGTGCTTTTAGCCAATCAAGAAATTCACTTGTTCCCGGTTTTTTAAATAGTCCACCTTCATTCCACACAGATAAAAATCGATCAATTGCATTCTCTACTAAAGCACTAGGTGGAGGTGTTTCCTCACGAATTTTATAATGCTTTTCGATAATTTCCTGCAACCGCTCTTTATCATTAGGAAAGTCTACATAGTAATAGAGGCAACGTCGCAAAAATGGTGCAGGTAAATTACCTTTTTCTTTATTACTGGTTATGATGACAATTGGCCTACAGTCAATAACATTATCTTTAGCATTTTTACGTGGGTAAGTAGCGCGAATTGTTTCCCCAGTTTCTTTAATCTTGAATTCCCAAGGCTCATCTAATACAGTCAGCAAATCATTAGGAAAATCCAAATCTGCTTTATCAATCTCATCAATTAACACAACTGCTGGACAACTTTTAAGTTTAAATGCCTTTCCTAACGCTCCAAACTTACGGTAGTGCTTGGAATTAGCAGGATTACGATTTACCCTTTCTTCGTCTTCATCTTTGTCTGTTTCTGCTGCATCTACTGGCGCTACTGGTGGTTGTTGCACTACGTTCTGTGTTTGCACATCATGCAGTCTTAGAATCGCATTGTATTCATAGAGTCCATCCTGAGCCTTTGTAGTAGAGCGCACGTCCCAACGGTAGAGGGGTAATCCTAATTCATAGGCAACAGCCGAAGCTAGGCGAGTTTTACCACATCCCGCATCTCCTTCTAATAATAATGGTCGCCTGAGATAGATTGCTAAATTGACGGCTTTTTTTAATTCGGGAGAAATCACGTAGGGTTCTGGATGCATTGGTGAATCCTGATGTGGATTCTCAAGTTGGGGATTGGAATTGCCTGTAAATTCTAATCGTTGATTTGCTAACATATCTTAAATTCCCTTTCCAAAATGGAACATATAGTGTCTGGTGTCCCTTCACTTTCTCGATAAATTTGCTCTGCTAATTGTAAGCTTTCTGCATTAGATAATCCTCGAAAACTAATTAGCCATTTTTTTATATCTTCAACAGTCCAATCTGGCAGAGGAAGTTCAATAATTTTGTGATGGTCAATTTTATTCTTTTTACAAAAATAATCTGGAAAAGAAGAACGTTTTGGAAACACTGAACTTTTGGCAATGAGAGCGACAATAAATCTAATTTTGCTATAATCTTGAAAAATTGGTTCAAGTTCGCATATTATAACTTTCCAGAATTTTTCCATAAACCAATCTAAAAATATTTTTTGCTCAAGAACATTATCCCAGTTCTCAATTTTAATAAACACGGTGCTAGCACCTCTAAGCGATGAGCAAAGTGTTCTGATACTGTCGCTTAAGTGAACTTCTGAACTCTGGCTTAAATGACTTGCTAACCTTTTAGAAAACTCAGCTTCATTAAATTCAGAAATAGGTGAACCTAAGTCTACTGGGTAAGGTCGGAAATCTCCGATAATTTCGTCTCCTACTTTGCAATGGCTAATAATCAAATCTAAAACTTCATTAATACAATAACTTCCCTTCTGTTTTGTACATCTCTGTAAAAAGATAAGAATTGCACCACTTTCATCACCAAATTTAGTATTGACTGATTGAGCAATCTTTTTAGCTTCGGAAAAATTAATTTTTTGAAAGCTTTTGTCTAAACTTAAATGACGTAAATTAGAGCTTTTATCTTGAGTATCTAGCTCTTTCAGTTTTGCATCTAACTCTTCAATTTTCTGTAAAATATTCTCAGCCTGATTATTTAGTTTCAATTCATCAACAGCACTAAGAGTTCCTTGTAGCTGAGATTCTATCGCCGCTAATTCATTATTTTTCTGAGCTAGTTGCTTAAGATAAAAATCTTTTCTTAAATTTGGTAATGCTTTATTGGTAGTCCTATCTTGGTTATTACGATTCTGCTCAATGGGCGGTTGTTCAATGTTATATATAATTGCGTCTGCTTCTATCTCAGAATTATCAGCCGCTTGCAATTGTTGTTCGATTGCATCCAACTTGTCACCAAGTTCCTTCAGTGTGCGCTCCTCTGACTGAAGCTGTTGTTCATGTTGAAACTTGCGCGATACATCAGTTTCAATAACCAATGCTATTCGTAGATTTGCAACTTTTTGGCTTTGAAGGGTGTAGGCTTTTTCGAGTGAGTCTTTTTCAGAAAGCAATCGCCGATTTTTATCGTTACCCAATCTCTCTACTTCCTCTAAAACTCTTTTGGGTGGGATGTCTCCTGGTTTTTGCTGCAACTGTTCGCTACTGTGGGGGTTTTCTCCAGTTATACCCCACTGCAATAAATCTAAAGCAGCCTTGTCATCAACTCCATTAGAAAAAGTAACCCATCTTAGCTGCTTCAAAAACACTAAATCTTCAGGTAAATTATTTACTCCAGGCAGTAATACAGGAATCACAGGAATTTTTTTCTCAACGCACTCTGCTATGAACGCTTTTAACTCCCAACTCTGCCAGCGCCCTAACCCTTGTAAACCAATAAATATAGCGGCAGACTTAACCAGTGGAATTGCTTGTTGTATCTCGTCTTGGAATGAACGTCCTGGTGGTATTTGCTCCTCATCTATCCAATATGCTATGCTTCGCTGCTTGAGTGCAAGTGCGATCGCTTTAACTTCAGGTTTATCTTGGGTATTGTGCGCTAAGAAAACGTCAAACTGAGTCATTCAAAAATCCCTTCTGCCCTTTTCTTACCCCAGGGTTTACTCCAAAGCCCATTGCTTACCCCTTACACTCACCAACCGATTGCACTTCACTAGCTAACCACTGCTCAATCATCTCCACTACAACATGACTCATCTTCAGCCCACGCAAAGCACAAGCTGCATGAAAGCGTTTCTTTAGGTCGTCTGTGATACTAATCTGCATCATGGTTAATCTAGATAGTTCCTATATAAAGCTACAAATATATAAGACAGGATTCCAGACTGACTATAGCAGTCTCAGTAAATTTACGATAGAGTCCGCTTAAGCAAATTTAAGCTTATTTGCAGAATACTCGCTTTTTGCCCTATTCAGGCTTTATTTAAGCGCTTAAAACCAATTTCCCGCTTGAATTGATTGGTTGATTGTGACCGTTTCATCACAATCACATCCTCGTTATGGGGATTCGGGAATGATTGAGGCTTCGGCTCCGAATAACTATCAGCAGATTGTCACCTTCAGCGATGGCGAGAGGCTGCTAGTAAACAACACTGATTTGGCTAATTTAAATGACGCAATTGTGTCATTCTCAGCAGAGCGGACATACCCAAAAGAATACGCCGAAGCGATCGCTCAAATCAAAGAGCAACACAAGCTTGATTTAGAGCGACTTTCCGAGGAATTGAAAATTGGTTTGCAAGCAGAAGCAGGGGCTAAAGCTGAAGCCCAGGTACAAGAGCAAATCTAATCTCTGCAACAACTCTTTAAACCTACATTCCGCAGGTCTATCAGGTAAGGAGATAATATTTTCGGCAAGGAGCACCGAGAAACTGGAGAATCCAACG